>CAZYQR010000199.1:0-5483 GCA_964649755.1 uncultured Maribacter sp.
GACTAATTAATGGTTAACCCATTTCCAACACCGTCTTCATCGGGATTCACAAATACCAACTTACCATCACTGTTCTCGGTCATTAAGATCATACCCTCGCTATCAACACCACGTAAAGCACGTGGAGCTAAGTTGACCAAAACGGTTACTCTTTTGCCTACAATTTCTTCTGGGGTAAAACTTTCGGCAATACCCGAGACTATGGTTCGGGTATCAAGTCCTGTGTCAACTTTTAATACCAGCAATTTTTTGGTCTTGGCCATTTTTTCGGCTTCAACGATAGTGCCTACTCGCATATCCAATTTAGAGAAATCGTCGAAAGTGATAGTGTCTTTTTGTGGCATAAGTTCTTTTTTATTGGTTGAGCCTGTGCTGAGCGCAGTCGAAGTATTGGCTTTTTTTGTCGCTTCCAATTTATCTAATTGGACCTGTATTTCTTTATCCTCTATTTTACGATAGAGTAATTCTGCTTTACCGATTTGGTGTCCAGCCGGGAGTAAGGTCTCTTTGTTGGTGACATCGGTCCATTGTAAACTGTCTTTGCGAGGGCTATTTTTATGGGCCGTGGCAATTTCCTGAGAGATAACTTCGTCGTTGCCCTCCTCGTTAAGACGGAGAATACCCTTTAGTTTATTGGAGGTAAAAGGCAAAAAGGGTTCACATAACACTGCCAATCCTGTTGCGATTTGGAGCGCAACGAACATAATGGTTTGTACGCGTTCTGCATCCTCCTTGATAACCTTCCAAGGTTCTTCATCGGCCAGATACTTGTTGCCCAAACGGGCTAAATTCATTAATTCCTGACTTGCCTCACGAAAGCGGTATCTTTCAATGGAGCTTGAAATTATTTCAGGATATTTTTTGAGCTCTGCTAAAGTCTCCTTATCCACATTCAATAAATTTCCAGCAGGTGGTACCTGCCCCTCGTAATATTTATCGGTCAATACAACTACACGGTTAATGAAGTTGCCAAAAATAGCAACAAGCTCGTTGTTGTTACGTGCCTGAAAATCTTTCCAGGTAAAATCATTGTCTTTCGTTTCGGGAGCATTTGCAGTCAAAGTATATCGCAATACATCTTGCATATCCGGAAAATCCTCCAAATATTCATGCAGCCAAACCGCCCAGTTTTTTGAAGTAGACAACTTGTTGCCTTCTAAGTTCAAAAACTCATTCGCAGGTACATTCTCCGGTAATATATAATCACCATGTGCTTTAAGAATACTAGGAAAAATAATACAGTGGAAAACAATGTTATCCTTGCCGATAAAATGCACCAATTTAGTATCCTTGTCTTTCCAATAAGGTTCCCAATCCTTGCCTTCACGCTCAGCCCATTCTTTAGTGGAGGAAATATATCCGATTGGTGCATCAAACCAAACATATAGTACTTTACCTTCACCCCCTTTTACGGGAACAGGTATGCCCCAGTTCAAATCGCGTGTTACTGCCCTTGGTTTCAATCCGTCATCGATCCATGATTTGCATTGACCATATACATTGGGTTTCCAATCCTTTTTATGCCCTTCAAGAATCCATTTTTTTAGAAAATCTTCGTACCGATCCAAAGGTAAAAACCAGTGTTTGGTCTCTTTTAAGGTTGGTACAGCGCCAGTAATTGTGGACTTTGGATTTATCAGGTCAGTGGCATTTAAAGTTGACCCACAATTCTCACATTGGTCTCCGTATGCTTCTTCATGCCCACATCTGGGACAAGTACCTACGACAAAGCGATCAGCTAAAAATTGTTTGGCTTCCTCATCATACAACTGTGCTGTGGTCTCTTCGATAAAATCACCTTGTTCATATAATTTTACAAAAAATTCCGAAGCTGTTTTATGATGTATTTCCGCAGAAGTCCTTGAGTAATTATCAAATGTAATTCCGAAATCAAGAAAAGATTTTTTAATGATGGCATGGTATTTATCGATTACATCTTTTGGAGTAACCCCTTCTTTTTTTGCCTTCATTGAAATAGCTACCCCATGCTCGTCGCTACCACAGACAAAAGCAACATCTTTTCCTATTAACCTGAGGTATCTTGAATATATATCTGCTGGAACATAAACACCAGCTAAATGACCAATGTGAATTGGGCCATTTGTATAGGGTAATGCTGCGGTAATGGTATACCGAGCTGGACTTTTTACTTCTTCTGCCATTAATGTTGCAAATTAAGCCTCAAAAATACAGATTTTGCTCCGTGCAGCCTAGATTTACCTAAAAAAGGAGAGCCTCCGGAATATCATAACGATACTGTCGAAGGCTCTTCAAGAAGTGGGGGTCGTTTAAGCAACCATTACTGATTTACTCATTTTTTGATTCTGTACATTAATGCGATAAATATATTTTCCAGTAGATAAATGACTTGGCATCCTTTCCCTTATATTTATCTCGGTAGATCCTTCAAACATCATTTCGTTGAAAACCGTACCTACATTCTGACCTAGAATATTGTACAACTGAATATCTACGTGTGCACTAAATGGCATTTCCAAGTAAATATGAGGTGTACTGTCCGTTGGGTAAAATGGTTTGTGCACTACTGCATCCAACAATTCAGGATCAAAAGGTGTTGGATCAGTGGGATCTGGTTGCATAGGTAAAGTAGGTTCACCGTCGCTGTAAACAATATCAGGGAAATCAACTCCGCTACAATTAAACCCAAGATTTACAGGGGCATACGGGTGATTTAATAAATGTTGTTCTACCAACGGGATATCAACACATAACCATTCAGCAAGAACGGTTGCATACAAATCTCTAAAGTCCATTGTATATTCCAGATTACCACGACCATCCGGATTATCAAGTGTTGGGTGCTCCCCAACAAAGGCACTGCCATTTAATCCTGAACCAAAGAATAGGGTAGGTGCAGCCTTACCATGGTCTGTACCATTAGAACCATTTTCAAAAATTCGTCTTCCGAATTCTGAAAAGGTCATACTCAATACTTTATCATCCTGTTGTGTAAAACCTAAATCGTCATAAAAATTATCAATAGCCACGGAAAGGTTAGTCATAAGTCTTTCGTGGGCCAATGGTTGATTCCCGTGAGTATCAAAGCCACCCATTGAGATCATATATACTTTAGTGCCTAAATTACCTTTTATCAGTCGTGCCAAAAGCGCCAATTGTCTTGCAAAACCATTATCTTGGTATTCCACCTGGTTTTGTCCACGCATGTACGCCTCGTGAATTGTACCAGCATATTCATTAGTGACATTTGAAACTCCTCTTAAAAATCGAAGTTGATCTCCATACATACAATCATCAAAAAGGGCTTCATCAACTGAATATTGTAATCCAGTTTCTGCAATCTCCTCTAACTGGTCAATATTTGAGGTAACAAAGGCATAATTGGTTTCCTCACCTTGGAAAACCAGATTTCCAAAATTACCAACTTGTATTGCAGCTGGTCCATCTACTGGCCTACTACCAGGAAAATCTGACAAATAATCAGGGTATAAATGTTCGAAATGTCTTCCCATCCAACCTGTGTTCAAGCCTTGAAAACCATTTGAAGTCAAATCAGTATTGGCGAAAATATCAGAACCTGTAAAGTGTGAAAGACTTTGCCCTTCGTATCCAACACCATGTACGGCTTTAAATTGACCATCACCCCACATAGGTTCTAGGGACGTCATATATGATGGCACCCCAAATTCATCGGTAAGTTTTAAGACCTTACTTTCAGGAATATATATGTTGGGTCTAGCATTGGCATAAGAATCATATTGTTCCATTGGTATAACGGTACTAAGTCCGTCATTACCACCAGATAATCGTATTAGAATTAATATATTATCGGTTTCTGCAGCTGCTATTGCGGCGTTCAATGGTGATGGACCCGATGCAGTTAGCATATTGGCCCCTAACATCATTGAGCCAGAGCCGGCAATTCCCATGGCCTGCAGAAAGGATCTTCTGCTCCATGCTTTATGTTCTTGATCGTGGCCTTCATGTTCTAGGCCTTTATATGGTATTTTATCGTGAGTATCACACATAATCGTAGGTTTTATTTAAGTTGAAATTCAGGTTCTCTTGACAAATATATAAGTAGTAAATACACCTGGAATGGTGCTTGAGGCCACATAGCTAAGGTCCATGTTTCATCATTTCCTCCTTCATAATATGTCATATCAATATCACTTCTGAATATGTCATATGCCCTTTGGTAATCAGCTTCAGTAAGCAACCCTTTAGGGAGCATATGGTCTATTATCGGTCTTGAAATAATATCAGGATTATTACTAGTCATTCCAATATTTCCTACAATAGCCATGGCAAATGCCCTGAACTGTTCTGGATCATCTTGATAAAAATCTTCAATAATCGATTCCATGGTCAACCAACGACCAATCATAAAGTTGGTGTTGATCCAGCTTCTATCTCGTTGCCATCCTGCAACATCAAAAGGATCGAACAAGCGTTGTGCGAGAAGCCCGCTATAATTTACTAGTTCATTAACATTAGTGTCATTGTAGGAAAAGCCAGTTTCCTTGACAAAATTAAAGTACATGTCAAACGGACTTTTAATAATCACTCCAATAGCTTCATCATCAAAAAAGTGTTGACTTTTAAAAAGTTGTGATAAAACTGGAGCAAGCTCAAAATTTCCTGCAACGAATGTACTTGCCATACCGTCTATAATGGTCTGGGCATTATTTGCAGCATCTTTTGAGTCAGGATGCACAAAAAATTCATACAGCTTTCTGCAAATGAATTGCGCAATCTCGTTAGGGCGTTGTTGAAATAGATTATCTATTACATCATCATAGCCCATATTTCCGGTTTGACCAAAGATGGTTTTACTTCCTGCATCCCACTTTGTGGGATCAAACATTACAGCTTCGCAACCAATTTCACCACGTTCTACATAACCCGTAATGGCCTTGGCAGTTTCTATGATATCCATTTCGGTATATCCATTACCATCCCCTAAGGTAAAGAGCTCATATAATTCCCTTGCGTAGTTTTCATTAGGATTGTTACCATTGTTATATACCCCATCTAAATAATAGAGCATAGCACTGGTCAAACCAATTTCACTGACAAAAGTCTTGAAATTGCCAATCGAATTTCTTTGGAGGCAATTAATGTAATAATAAAGGAATGAGCTACAGTTGTAAACATCGATTTCCGTTACAAAATGGTTGCTCCAGAAAAAACTCAACCTTTCCCTTAAGTTGTTCGACAACATTCCATTGGCATATGCCAATCTCCATTCGTCTTGTTGAGCACGTCGGAGTTGACCGGCCGCATCATCATCTGCAGGATAGTTGCTATTGTTCCAATCTGCCCATGTAGGTGCAGGCGTGGGGGCCATATTAAGGGCTTGATTAACAAGATTGTCGACTAAGGCACCAGCCGATAAGCCGACTGCCTGATTAACAGTCTCCACTGAGGCGCTAAATCCCAATCGCCGATACAAATGCGCTGCCCTGGTTTTGTCCAAGGGAGTTGTATGAGGCGCTAATGTA
>CAZYQR010000200.1:0-5468 GCA_964649755.1 uncultured Maribacter sp.
CCTGCGAAGCGATATTACATCTCAGTGTCGGCAATCCTATGAAGATTGGTTTAGTGGTCATGATGCGCCCGTAATGTCGCACAATCTTTTCAAAGAATGGATCAAACCAGAAATCATTGATACACCCACCCTATTGGTGGTAATTGATAATTTAAGGTATGACCAGTGGTTTGCCTTTGAGGAAACGGTTAATTCATTTTACAAAAAGACCAAAGAAGAATCATATATAAGTATACTACCTACAGCTACGCAATACGCCCGAAATGCTATTTTCTCAGGATTAATGCCATCTGCTATGGAGAAAAAATATCCAGATTGGTGGAAGAACGATATTGAAGAAGGTGGCAAAAACCTGTTTGAAGACAAGTTTTTAGGTGAACAGTTAAAACGATTAGGGTTAAATCTTAAATGGGAATATCATAAAATAAGTAGCCTAAGACAAGGGAAGACATTATCACAAAATTTTAAATCCCAAAAAGACAATGACCTAACGGTTATTGTATATAATTTTGTGGATATGCTATCCCATTCAAAAACTGAAATGGAGGTTATCAAGGAGTTGGCATCAAATGATAAAGCTTATCGGTCACTTACCCAAAGTTGGTTTAAAAACTCCCCTTTGTTGGAAATTATTCAGCAAGCACAGCAAATGGGACTTAAGTTGATTATAACTACAGATCATGGCACCATTAATGTAAAGCAACCCTCAAAAGTAATTGGGGATAAAGAAACCAGTTCAAATTTAAGGTATAAAACTGGCCGCAGCTTAAGCTATGACAAAAAAGATGTTTTGGAAGCCAAGAATCCTAAGGATATTCACTTACCAAGTATAAATATGAGTAGCTCCTTTATTTTTGCCAAAAACGATCTGTTCTTTGCGTATCCCAACAACTACAACCACTATGTTAGTTATTATAGAAACACATACCAACATGGTGGTGTTTCTTTGGAGGAGATGATTATACCATTTGTGGTTTTGGAGCCTAAGTAGTTTTACTGGTAAAATCAGTAATGAGGATATTAGAATTCTACAATAATTACATAATTTTAGAAAGAAGTAATTAATAAATTGTGTTGACTTAAGAAATATATTTTAATCTTCTAGTTATCAATAATTATAGTTGGCAATGAACTATTTTGCATGTTCTTAATTTATCAAGCTTAATTCAAGATAAAAATGAAAAGCCTTATGTTTTTAAGCTTATGTTTAGCGACCCTTCCCTTCTCTGCTCAGGTTCAGGAAGTCAGTAACGAATCCTTGGATCGGGTAGGCGATTTTGTAAGATTCAACAATCCTAAATATGATAATACCGAAGGTTCACCTTATCTAAATGAGGTGTTTACACCAGCAAAGATCAATGATTCCAGAGAAACAAAATTTGTTCGATTTAATGTGGTCGAAAACAGGATTGAAGTCAAAGTTGACGAGAGTAGGGCATTAACGCTAGCTTATTCAGACTCTTATCGAATCAATTTACTAGATGGTTCCGAAAAAATCTATGAAACCCATAACTATTTAAATGACAACGGTGATCCGGAAAATACGTTTTTTGAGCTCATTCATGAAAATGGAAAATTTAGACTTTTTCTCAAAGAAAGAATTAAATATATACACAAACCCGATACGAAAAAAACGGGTTACGATGAAGAAAAATCGGCCAAATTCCTTAAGGTTAATGATGTTTATTATGTTGAGAACATGGTAAAACCTTCAAAAAACATAGTCGCCATTCCCAGAAAAAAGAAATACCTTACTACCTTGTTCAAAGACCATTCTAAATCTGTAGAAAAATTTATAAAAGATGAAAAATTGGGTTTGGATGAAAAAGATGACCTCATCGCGATTTTTGATTTCTATTTTAAAGTAGACAAGTCATAGTGCATTACCAATATAAAATGGAAAATTATTTGTGCTAATTTTAATGACAAAATGCAGAAAATAATCTACACAGAAGACCAAATTGTCCATGTGGCCGAGCAACTAATTCAAGAAGTGCCATCAAAGATTTTATGTTTCCATGGTGAAATGGGCGCAGGCAAAACCACGCTGATCAAGGCCATTGTAAGACAGTTAGGAGCAACGGATGAAGCCAATAGTCCCACTTTTGGTATTGTAAACGAGTACCAAGACCAAAATGAGGCGGTTTTGGCCTATCACTTTGACTTTTATCGATTGAATGATGAAAATGAAGCTCTGGATCTGGGTATTGAGGATTATTTTAATTCTGATGTTTGGTTATTTATGGAATGGCCCGAAAAAATTACAGCAATACTGCCGGTAGAAAGGGTTGATATCTACATTGAAGTGCTTAAACCCAATACCCGTAAGCTTACCTTCAACAACTAATACAAAGCGCTAACAAACGAATTACTCCAATTCATTATTGTACACTTTTCGATGAACGGTAAAATCTTCGATAAAATGTATGTTTTACACGTTAAAAAGTACTTTTTTATCGATGAAATGCACATTGATATACATATTTTTCTTACATTTGTCTCATAGTTGTCCGATTTCTAACTAAAAACCTAATGAAAATGAAAAGACTAATATTTGGCCTATTGGCATGTGTAACATTAATGGCTGTATCCTGCGAGCCAAGTTCAACAGCAGACGAAGATCAATTATACGAACAGGGAGTTGATAAGACCAAAATCACTAAACCTGGAAATAATAACTAAAATTATTATATATATTTTCGAGGGGCAATCATAAATTGCCCTTTTTTTCGTTCTGGGTTTACGTTAACCTATTAATGTTATCTATGGCGAAGGACAAAAATGAAAAAAGGGCCAAAGCAAAAAAGAGGATTTTTATTGAATCTATTGTGGTATTCTTCATTGTAATATCCCCTTTTATATTTAAACTTCATGAATATTTTTCGAGTGACCCTGAAGCTACGGTCTCTTTTTTTGGATTAACTTTTGACCGAAACGGATTTCAAAACATTAGTATATATGCATGGTTTTTACTAGGTAAACTTGTGCCTCTATATTTGCTTATTATTTGGTTTTTAACATGTAAGCATTGGTGGTATCATATCATTTTGATTCCAATAATCATGTATACATTCCAAATATTTGAAGGAGTATTTTCAGAAGATAATTACATTGACACAGAAAATGTAATGTGGTTGTTACCCGTATGTATGGTGGTAATACCATTTGTTTATTTTATTCGGATTAAATTATATGATAAATATGTACATGGAATTGATTTAGAAGCCATGGATGCTGAACTAATAACCTTAAAAAAAACAATTCCAGTAGAAGACAAATCTTCGACCCATGATGAAGGTAACCAAGATACTAAAGACAAGGCGAATGAACCTCAAATAGGATACCAATCTATTTCAGAATATTTGAATTCTACCCTTTCAACAAATAATATTGAACGGAAATTCAAAGAGTTTCAGAACAATTTAAAAGGTTGGCTACATTTAAAATTTTAATGTTATTCTAATAACTTTTAGCTCGACCCAACTTCTAATTTAGGATTTCATTTTAAAATTGTAATTTTACTTTTAATCGTAGTTTGTTCGATTAGAAGTCATTTATATGAAGCAACCAACCTCACCCTTTAGCAAACAGCAATTACTCCCACAAGAAGAAACCCTTGAGGTCTTAAAACAAAAAGGGGAACTCTTTATTGGCATTCCCAAAGAAAACCTATACCAAGAAAAACGTATCTGCCTAACTCCAGATGCGGTGAATGCAATAACAGCCCATGGCCATAGGGTCCTAATTGAGGCTGGTGCTGGTGAAGGTGCCCATTTCTCGGATACCGAATATTCTGAAGCTGGAGGAGAAGTGACCAAAGATGTAAAGAAGGTTTTTGGTTGCCCGTTAATATTGAAGGTTGAACCCCCTACCCTTTCAGAAATAGAAATGCTGAATCCTCAGACAACTATTATCTCGGCACTTCAGATCAAGACCCAAAAAAAGGCGTATTTCGAGAAAATGGCGAAAAAACGCTTAACAGCAATTGCTTTTGAATTTATAAGGGATGAAGATGGAAAATATCCTGCAGTGCGTTCTTTAAGTGAAATCGCTGGTATTTCTTCGGTTCTTATAGCCGCTGAACTTATGGCAGCTACCAATCAAGGTAATGGACTTATGTTTGGGAATATTAGCGGTGTACCGCCAGTAGAGGTTGTCATCATTGGTGCTGGAACAGTCGGTGAATTTGCCGCTAGATCTGCCATAGGACTTGGAGCCAACATAAAGGTTTTTGATAACTCAATAACCAAACTAAGAAATATACAAACGAACTTAAAGCAGACCGTATATACTTCTACCATTCAGCCCAAGAATCTCTTGAAGGCCTTAAAGCGCTGTGATGTTGCCATAGGTGCGGCCCGTGGTAAAGAGCGATCTCCGGTCGTGGTCTCGAGCACCATGGTCGAACATATGAAAACAGGTGCTGTTATCATTGATGTGAGTATAGATATGGGTGGTTGTTTTGAAACAAGTGAAATCACTGATCATAACAAGCCCACCATTGAAAAATATGGAGTTATACACTATGGTGTACCGAATATACCTTCACGTTATCCAAAGACAGCATCGATTTCCATTAGTAACATATTCACCCCTTATCTTTTAAAATTGGGTGAAGATGGCGGCTTGGAAAACTCCCTTCGTTTTGATAAAGGTCTTCGCAATGGTCTCTATATTTATCATGGCATACTTACCAGTAAGGCCGTTGGTGAATGGTTTGACCTTCAATATAGCGATATCAACTTCCTTATATTTTAGTTTAAGCGCAACTCTGTCTATCCGTAGACTGTATAAATTCAAGTTTAAATTTTTTTTAGGATTTGGTGCTCGATACTTGGTGGTTTGCACATCAGTTATTCTTATTTTTGTGCCGATTTTTATTAGTTTATAATTATACCATTAACGTACTAACTTGAAACGATGGCATTTCTAAAACGTTTGGGATTTTATCTTTTTGGCCTTTCAATTGGCCTGGTTTTTTTAGCTATTTTCTTTAAGAACAAGTCAGAGGAAACCGGAGTGGAATTTTGTTATTTCCCTAACTGTAGAACACTAAAGGATATTCGTTCTAAACCACTTTCCTATTCAGATGATGTGAAGGAACTAATGAATGGCAATCAATTAGATTCCCTAAAAATCGCCTATTTTCTAAGGGAGGGCAAAGTTGATTTCAAAAAAAGTGACGCAAAATCAAATCCCTGTAAGATCTATATCATCGAAGTGGAATTTGATGAAAAGCCCGCTGTCATGACGGTTCAAAATTGTCCTGACCATGCCCAAATAAAAAACGTGGACTTTAATTAGTGGTTTATTTCAGGTTTAACACAAAAGCTTGTTTTTACAACCCTTGCATAGTTTGGCCACTCCTTCCTAATTACTGACTGCTGACTGCTGACTGCTGACTGCTGACTGCTGACTGCTGACTGCTGAAATTAAATCTTCCTACGCTTTCGTTCTTTTTTCAGTAA
>CAZYQR010000201.1:0-5435 GCA_964649755.1 uncultured Maribacter sp.
CTACAGGGTCGTAAAACGTTCAAAACCCCTTATTTTTCGGTAACTGACAGAAATCAGGATAAAGTGCAGAAAATGCTCGATGAACGTAACGCAACCCTAAAACAGCTTACCGAAAGTATGTGCATTTCATCGGGACAAATAGTCCCTTACCACTAAGAGTTTTGTGTGGATTGATGGGTATTAGGGCATCCAATATTTTCAATTGTTGAGAAAAAAGACTAATATTAAGATCCCGCAACGAGTGCGGGATGACAGTTTTCAATGGGTACCCTGCCTGCGGCAGGCAGGCCCGACACAGAGCGTCGAGGAATTCTCTTTAAATAAACCAACCTTTATGGACTATAAAAAATCGATTATCCGTCTTGCAATTAGCTTGTTCTTATCCCCTATTATTGTTTACTTGATATTAACGGCAGCTAAATTAGCGGGTTCCACCTATGAAATGACCCATGGGGAAACCTTTATTATCTGGCTCCTTATGGCCATTGTGATCAACCTGTCCATGACTAATAAGACCTAGGTCAGCAATAGCACAAAAGGCGGATTCAAATGCCTGTTTAAGAATGTATCCTGCTAATAGCCATAATTACATAGTGCTATTTCCGGTCTTTCAGATAATCCATCACTGCCGGCCAATTTGGGAACAGTTCCGTCTTAAAATGGATCCATTCCCCCTGAAAGTTTTCAGCCCCATTGTTAGGACGGTCGTCGATAAGATAATCGCCCCAATTCAGGTGTTTGTTATGCGATAGGATCAGGCGTTTGTAGGCTGGGTCGCCCAAGTATTCCTTTACCCAATTGAGTTTGTCACTCCAAGCGCTTTGGTTTTCCCAAGGGGCGGTAGAGAGTATATAGGTGTCGAACCATTCACTGAGTTGGGCATAACTTTCTATGGCCTGCTCAATAGGGGGCATTAGATTAAAAATACCGGGTACCTCATCATAATTCCCATGGTATTTTTGTAAGGTTTCATCGTCTAATTGGGCAATCCCAGCCTTAAAATTGACCAGCACATTGTCCATATCTACATATAAAATCTTCTTACCCATAATGTACCCAAAACTAGACCAAACAACAAGTAAAAAGCATGACTTTTATCAGCTTTGACAAAGGAAAGTAATTAGTTTAAAAACTGTTTTTTCGGGAGAAGTTTAATAGCTCCTGAACTAAATATGAAGAAAAGTCAAAAGGAGAATTTTGAGCGAATTCATAGAGAAATAAGGGAGATTTTTGGAAATAGCTTAAATAGCATCCTTCAATACGATCCTTTTTTTTGAACTTTTACAACCAAGACAAAAATACCACCCTTAAAAAAACTTACTTTTCGGTAATTAAATTCATTCATCAATTACCCTATCCAGTAAAGGTTGGTAAGTTGAAATTGGGGCTGCGCTGTTGGAACAAGCTATCTTATGTCCATATTTCTTATATTCGTTTAATAATTATCTATTAACTGTTTATGTCTACTACAGTCGATCATATTAATACCTCATTTAAAGACAAGAATACCTGTATGAATTGTGTCAAAAGATGCCATTCCCTTTTAAATGAATTAAGTAATGAAGAACTAAAGATGTTGAACCATAACAGATATACCGTTTCTTATAAAGCAAATGAGACCATTTGTAAAGAAGGCACCAAATCTTTGGGCCTCATATGTTTGAATAAAGGAAAAGTAAAAATAACGAGAAGTGGATTGATAGGTGCAGAGCAAATCCTTGAACTAAAAAAACCTGTTGATTTTGTAGGTTTTAGAACTTTAATGAACGGCAATACATATTTGTCCTCGGCCATAGCGATTGATGATGTTTCTGTTTGTATCATTGACAAACAAGATTTTTTTAAAGTGATTGCCAACAACGAACAACTGGCTATGAAGATCATTCGTTTTTTGACCAAGCAATTAAATGACATGGATATACGCTTGTATAACCTAACCCAAAAACATATACGGGCACGTTTGGCAGATGCCTTACTTATGATTTATGAAATATACGGTACAAATGCAGACTCCGGTATTTTAAATGTTTCCTTAAAACGGGCAGATTTGGCTGGCCTTGCCAATATGACAATTGCTAATGCAATCAGGTTACTCTCTTCCTTTGCCAAAGAAAATTTAATTGAAGTAAACCGCCGTGATATTAAAATTTTAGATATCAAAGGTTTGAAAGACCTTAGTGTTTTTGGTCTTTAGATGAACTCCAATTTAACTTAACGCACATTTTCTCCTCCTAATAATTTAGAAATCCCCGACCAACCTATTGTAATTAATTGATGGTTCCTACTTGATTATTGAAGGGACTTTCGGTAAAATATGTTTTATAACATACTTTCTTACATTACAAAACATTGTTTCTCAAATTCCGCATATGTTCCTTTGTGGCCAACACTATATGATGTTTGTTTTAATTAATACCAATGATTGAAAACGATTAATTGTTAGCAGATACCTAATTGATCAATTCAATGAATAGCCAAAAAAAAACAACCTTATGAAAGATGAAAATTTATTTCACAAAAGCTCTAAAAGCAGTCTGAATTATTTTATGCAGACCAAAAACTGGTGGGGGCCCCTATTGTTCATTCTGATCATTAGCCTTGCTGGAGTTGGAATGATCGGGTTCCAAACCTATAATGATGCCCCTCCCATGACCGGTTTTCAAACTACGTCCGGTGAAAATCTAATTACCAAGGTAACCATCGAAGAAGGTCAGGAGGTATTTCACAAGTATGCTTTAATGGAATACGGTTCCTATTTTGGGGATGGTGCCCAACGGGGACCAGATTATACTGCTGAAGCATTACATCAGGTTGTTTTGATGATGGCCGAATTCCGGGCCCAGGAATTTAAAAAGGAAAATGGCAGGGAACTCTCGGATATGGAATTAAAAATAATTGGGGAGAACATAAAGGATGAAATCAAGGAAAACAGATATAATGAGGAAGATAATATTGTCATACTAACTGAAGCGCAGGAATTTGCCCTAAAAGGATTGAGAACTTATTATACCAATATATTCATTGATGCCAATACCGATGAATCTTTTCCACCTCCGGGGTACATCTCCAATAGACAGGAAATATCAGATTTGAGTGATTTTTTCTTTTGGGGAGCCTGGGTCTGTGGTGTAAAACGACCAGGATCAGAATTTAGTTATACCCACAATTGGCCATATGATCCAGATGCTGGGAACAATCCTACATCCCCGGTAATTTTGTGGAGTGTCCTTGGTCTCTTGGCCTTTGTTCTTGCCTGTGGTGTGGTACTATATTTTATAGGCCAATACAATCAATTGCCCAATAAATTTTTCAAGCAAGGTGTTACCGGATTTTTAACCTTTGATCAAATTAATAAATTTTCACCCACCAAAACCCAACGAGCTTCCTTTAAGTTCTTTTTTGTAGCCATTCTTCTTTTCTTGCTACAAGTATTGAGTGGTGTTATGACCCTGAACGAGTTTGTTGATTTCTTGGGCATAGTAGGAATAAATATATCTGCCGAAGTTCCCATTACCATTACCAGAAGCTGGCACCTAATGCTTTCACTTTATTGGATTTCAACCTGCTGGATCGCTTCCTCCATATTCATATTGCCCATTATGGCAAAGCGCGAAGTTAAAGGGCAATTGCGTTTAATAAACGTATTGTTCGTACTTCTTTTTGTAATGGTAGGAGGTTCGCTACTTGGTATGGTATTGGGGCCAAAAGGGTTGTTGGGAGAATGGTGGTATTTGCTAGGACACCAAGGATGGGAATTTGTCGATTTCGGAAAATTATATCAGGCACTATTGATGGTTATTTTCATCCTTTGGGCTTACATCGTTTACAGAGGGGCAAAACCGGCATTTATTAAAGGGCAACCTTGGAATCTTCCAAATTGGATCATGTACTCGGTCATTGGTATTCCACTTCTTTTCCTTTCGGGCTTTGTTGCCCAACCAGAAACGAATTTTGTGATTGCAGATTTTTGGAGATGGATGGTCATACATATGTGGGTAGAGGCATTTTTTGAAGTTTTTGTAACCGTTATTGTCAGTTATTTAATGGTTTTAATGGGCTTGGTAAGCCGTCAGGCGGCCATTCGGGTGGTCTATATTGCCACGCTTTTATTCTTAGGTACAGGATTATTGGGTATTTCCCATAATTTTTACTGGAATGCAAAACCGGTAGCGACCATGGCTTTGGGCAGTGTTTTTTCTACACTTCAATTTGTGCCCCTTATTTTACTGACCGTGGAGGCATGGAGATTCAAAAATATGCCACGAATGTCCTTAAATGGCAATGGCGCATCAAAACAAAACATTAAAGAATTTGCTTTTCCAGAAGTCTTTTTATTCCTCATTGCGATGAATTTTTGGAACTTTTTTGGAGCCGGGGTTTTGGGGATTATAGTCAACCTGCCCATTATGAACTTTTTTGAGCATGGCACCTATCTTACAGTAAATCATGCACATGCTGCTTTAATGGGCGTTTATGGCAATATATCCCTTGCAGCTATGCTGTTTGCCTCCAAGATTTTGTTTCGTCCGGAGCGATGGAACAGAAATATTGTTAGGCTGTCATTTTGGTCTATCAATGCGGGGTTAATGCTAATGGTAGTTTTGGATTTATTTCCGGCAGGGGCCATTCAGTTTAAGTCCGTATTGGATCATGGGCTATGGTACGCTAGATCCAATGAATTTATCACTGGTTCAGCCTTTGAATCGCTCACATGGTTACGAGGAATTGGCGCCAGCGTATTTTTATTCGGAGGCGTATGTCCATTGACCTGGTTTATTGTTTCCAGGGCACGTTCCCTAAAAAAGGGTAAGGAAACCTTCGTGGATTTCAAAAAAAGGAAAATGGAAGTCGTAAAAGAGGAAGAGAGTATTGTACAGGAATCATAGGCGATGATTAATTAATAAAAATAACATGAAGAAGAAAATAATAATAATCGCTGGAGCTATTCTTTTTGTAGGTATCGTTGGCTTTCAAATTGTGGAAGGCAATTTACATATGTTACAAAGCCCAGGGCTGAAATAGAAGACTACCAGGAGATCGATTATGGATTAGGAGCTAATTATATAGATAAACTTCCGGAGTACCCTGAATTGTATGCCTGTTATGGAATCTATCCTATTACTACCCCTAAGATACTAGTGCTATTTCCGATCCCTTAAATAATCCAGAGAAATCCAGTCCTGACATTATCGTCAGGACGGAGGGGTTAACCATAACTTTGAGATTGCCTGCCTGCCATGCCAAAGGCAGGCTTCTCCCGATAACTATCGGAATCGCAAAGACGTTAAAATAGGAGCTTTTTGATTTTTAAATCATTCTTTGGAACACAATCAGTTTACTGTCTGGTTTCTTTTCCGAAGAATAGGTCGAGAAAGCTTCGATTGGAACTCGTCCCGCCAAAGGTGGGATGGCGAAGTTTCGACACTGGTTTTACG
>CAZYQR010000202.1:0-5407 GCA_964649755.1 uncultured Maribacter sp.
TACTATCACGGAGAAATCCTTCAATCTTCTCAATATAATCAGGGCTCAATCCAGATTTAGATCTATCAAGAAAAAATGTTTTATCCTCGCCCATCATAGTCATTAATAATTCATTGTTGGCACCATTACTGAACTTCAATTGAAAATCTTTTGAAGAGGTCGTAAACCTAATTTCTGATTGGTTGAAATTATTTGAAGTAATCAACTGCTTTGTTTCAGCGGCAATGACCAATGTTTTGTCCGTTTTTTCAGGGATATTTGCATTGATACCTTCTACAGGATAATTAAACAACCGATAGTTACCTGCAATTTTTTTCATCGTTAATTTTCTCGGTAGCGTCATAGCACTACGCCATTTTTCTGTTGGTGTTTTACCTGCATATAGCCAATTGCTCATCCAGCCAATAAAAATTCGATCACCATTGGGCGTATTATTATAGGTAACCCCCGCATAATTATCGGTTCCCCAATCCAGCCAGCGGTTTTCATTTTGATCCGTTGTAAAAGTTTGACCATCAAAATCACCAATAAAATATTGGGTACCACTACCTCCATTTGGCGCTCCGGGATTAATACTGATCAATAACACCCATTTTTCCTCATTGGTGTTTTCAACCTTTAATTTGAAAAGATCTGGACATTCCCAAACGCCACCATGTGCCCCCTTATCCTTCCCAAATTCACCAATGAGTTCCCAATGCTTCATATCTTTAGATCCGTAGAATTTAGCATGGTCTCCTGCCACCAAAGTCAGTACCCACTTCTTGGAAGCCTCGTGCCACATGACCTTGGGGTCTCGAAAATCCTTGATCCCTTCGTTTCCGATGACCGGGTTGCCCTCATACTTTGTCCAATTATCGCCATTGTCGAGACTATAGGCAATTCCTTGGGTTTGAAAGTCGGTTCTACCCGCTTTCTCACCCTCCATTAGGTGATATGTATAGATTGCCACAAGCGGCGGGTTTTCAGTTGAACCAAACCCAGAAGTGTTGTTCTTATCAACAACCGCACTTCCAGAAAATATCAAACCA
The DNA here is from genome assembly GCA_964649755.1 of uncultured Maribacter sp. GTDB lineage: Bacteria > Bacteroidota > Bacteroidia > Flavobacteriales > Flavobacteriaceae > Maribacter_A. The sequence goes on from CAZYQR010000202.1 coordinate 1,032, forward strand.
TGCTCATCTGGATACAAGGCAATGGGTTTGTGCTCCCAGTGTATCAAATCTTTGCTCACCGCATGCCCCCAGTGCATTGGTCCCCAAACGATATCATCAGGGTAGTACTGATAGAACAAATGATAAATTCCTTTATGGTACACCATACCATTGGGATCGTTCATCCATTTTTCTTCCGGTGAAAAATGAAATTGGGGTCGGTAAGGTTCATTATAATAATCCGTCATAGTAGTATCAGTTGTGGTGGATAATTTTTGCTCTTTGTTTTTGCAAGAACCCAATACAATCAAAACCATAATAACAGTAATTAAGTGCAACTTGAATTTCATAAAACATCATTTTTGTTGACTCGGTTAAGTTACTAAAACACCTTTAAAATAGTATATTTGCCATTACAATTTTTCCTATATGAAAACATTTCAGTTCGTTTACATATTTATTTTTTTGTCTTATACAGGTTGTTCTCAAAAGAAATTGGATAGAACCTTAAATCTACTTAATAAAGAATCAATTCCTTATATTCAGATTTCAGAAGCGGTTGAAAAAGATAGTGTTGTGTTTTTAGATACCAGAGAAATTGGAGAATTTGAAGTTAGCCATCTTAAAAATGCCGTTTGGGTTGGTTATGATACTTTTGATCCTCAAATTGTTAAGGATTCGATCCCAGATGCAAATACCCCCATTGTTGTATATTGCTCCATTGGGGTTAGGTCCGAAAATATTGGTGAAAAACTACAGAAATTAGGTTATACTAATATTCAGAACCTATATGGTGGCATTTTCAAATGGAAAAATATGGGCAATCCTGTTTTTGATTCTATAGGAAACGAAACAGAAAAAGTACACGCTTATAATAAGCTTTGGGGCAAATTGTTGACCAATGGCGAAAAGGTTTACGATTAAGTTAACACGCATTATGAGTATTATTGTACCCTAAACGAATAAAAAAGACAAAAAAACCATTCACTACCATTTGGCTAAATCAAAAAATTTATTGCTCATTTTTACCAGAAATCCCGTTTTGGGGCAGTGCAAAACACGATTGGCCGCAACGGTCGGCGACAAAGTTGCATTGGATATTTACAGGTTTCTTTTGAACCATACATTTGCAATTACAAATGAACTTACAGTGCAAAAACAAGTTTATTATTCAAACGAAATTTGGGAAGACGATATCTGGGATAGTAGTATTTTTGATAAACATTTACAATCAGGTTCAGATTTGGGTGAACGTATGGCAAATGCCTTTCGTAAAGGTTTTGAAAATGGGTTTGAAAATATAATCATAATCGGGAGCGATATGTATGATTTGGATATGACAGACTTGGAAGCAGCTTTTAATGCGCTGCTACAAAATGATTTTGTTATTGGTCCTGCTGAGGATGGTGGATATTATCTCTTGGGAATGAACACGTTTAATGAATCCGTCTTTAAAAACAAAAACTGGGGCGCGGATAAGGTTTTTCAGAGTACAATGGATGACTTAAAAAATGAGAAAGTATATCTATTGAAAAGCAAAAATGATATTGACCTTTATGAAGATGTAAAACATATTGAAGCCTTTCAACCCTATTTGAAGAATATATGATAATAACTGAGCAACAATTACAGGAATCTACCGATTATCTGATAAGTAAAGGATTTAATAACCCAGAAATCGGTATTGTTTTAGGAACTGGTTTAGGCCAATTGGTCGATTCTATTGAGGACCCAATAATAGCACATTACAATCAAATTCCATTTTTTCCTTTAGCAACGGTCGAATTCCATTCAGGCAAATTGATTTATGGTACCATAGCGGGTAAAAAGACCGTTGTCATGGAAGGTCGTTTTCATTTGTATGAAGGTTATGACTATACCGATGTTACTTATCCTATTCGAATCATGCACAAACTAGGGATTCAGAAGTTATTCGTATCGAATGCAGCAGGAGCCATTAACCTAGACTTCAAAAAAGGGGATATTATGCTGATTGAGGACCATATTAACTTACAAGGTGGCTCACCTTTGACATTTGGCAATGTAGCTGAGTTCGGGGACCGATTTGTGGACATGAGCGAGCCTTATGATCTAGATATGCGTAAAAAAATTAGTGCCATCGCCAAGCGTGAGAATATCAATCTTCAAAAAGGAGTGTATGCTGCTGTAATTGGCCCACAATTAGAGACAAAGGCAGAATACCGAATGTTGAAGATCATTGGCGCAGATGCCGTGGGAATGAGTACAGTGCCCGAAGTAATTGTTGCCAATCATTTACGACTACCCATTGTAGCGGTATCCGTATTGACTGATGAATGTGACCCAGATAATCTTGAACCTGTTGATATTCAAGAGATTATAAAAATAGCAGGGGAGACAGAACCTAAAATGATCAAATTATTCAAAGAACTAATAAAAGAACTATGAGTTATTTAGAAGCAACAAACAATTTATACAAAGAAGCCGCTTTAACTCCCGATGTGGGCCTATGCTGCACCACAAATCCTATTTGGCAATTTCCGGGTTTATCCATTCCTAGAATCATGCAAGAGATGAACTATGGGTGCGGTAGTACGGTATCAGCACAGGATTTGGTGAATAATCCCAAAGTACTTTATGTTGGTGTTGGTGGTGGAATGGAGCTTTTGCAATTCTCCTACTTTTCTCGTCAAAATGGTGGAGTTACCGGTGTGGATGTGGTTGATGAAATGTTGGAAGCTTCATCACAAAATTTTAAGATTGCCGAAGTAGAAAACGATTGGTTCAAAAGTGAATTTGTGAATCTTGTAAAAGGTGATGCCCTAAACTTGCCCATAGAAGATGAAAGCATTGATGTTGCAGCACAAAATTGTTTGTTTAACATCTTCAAAGCAGAAGATTTAAAAAAAGCCATTTCTGAAATGTACCGCGTATTAAAACCACACGGTCGTTTGGTCATGAGCGATCCTACTTGCGAGCAGCCCATGAACGATGCGTTGCGAAATGACGATAGACTTCGTGCCCTTTGTTTGAGTGGAAGTATTCCTATCAAAGACTACGTAAAAGCGCTGACCGATGCTGGTTTTGGAACCATCGAAATTAGGGCTAGAAAATCGTACAGGGTTTTGTCACCAAATCATTATCCTACAGATGAATTGATATTTATAGAATCTATTGAGATTGCTGCCATCAAAGACCCCATGCCAGAGAATGGTCCCTGTGTTTTTACGGGGAAAACAGCAATCTATTATGGTGACGAGGAATATTTTGATGATAAAGCAGGCCATGTGCTAATGCAAAACCAACCTTTGGCAGTTTGCGATAAAACTGCTGCAGTTTTAGCAAAGACCAGTGACCAAATACATATTAGTGAAAGCACTTGGCATTATAATGGCGGAGGTTGTTGTTGATTTGTTTTGTAAGGTTTTAAGCTATCCGGGAACTAATGAAACATCTTTCATCTAAAAATTGGATAATGATCAAAATAAAATCCATAGGTACAGTTGTACTCTCTTTTTTCTTGTTATTCAGTTGTTTTGGTCAAAAATCATCTGAAGTACATTATGAAAACAGCGTTGAAACGCATGAACATTCTTTATGGGACATGCTGCTAAAAAAATATGTGGATGATAATGGAAATGTAGATTACAAGAATTTTAAGAATGATGCTGACAAACTAAATAAATACCTTGATCATCTAGCTAAAAACCCAATATCGAACGTTGCAAAAAAAGAGGAACGTTTGGCGTATTATATAAATCTTTATAATGCGGGCACGGTACAATTGATTTTGGAGAATTACCCGCTGAAAAGTATAAAGGACATCTTTAAACCATGGGGCAAGGATAAGGTGATGATTGGGGATGATAAATATTCACTAGGTGAAATTGAACATGATGTGCTACGAAAAATGAATGAATCTCGAATTCATTTTGCCATTAACTGTGCCTCGTTTTCTTGTCCAAAATTATCTAACGAAGCATTTACGGCTTCCAAAATGGAGGAACAGTTGGAAGAAGCTACTTCCGGTTTTATAAATGACACAACCAAGAATAAAATAACTGCAAATTCGGTCGAGTTATCAAAAATATTCAAGTGGTATAAAGGGGATTTTACTGGAAAGAATGCCTTGATTGATTATATCAATAAATATTCAGGTAAAGAAATTTCAAAGGATTCCGAAATAGCTTATTTAACCTACGATTGGCGTTTGAATGAAAAAAGATAATCCAACAATAAGCATTATAATTCCGGTTTTGAATGAGGAGGCCCATATTGGCGAACTTATAGATTACCTCGCTGCAAACTGTTCTGTGGATAATATTGCTGAAATTTTGGTGGTAGATGGCGGCAGTACAGACAATACAATTTTTATTGCTGAAAATATTGGGGCAATAGTTCTACATTCTGAAAAAGGT
>CAZYQR010000203.1:0-5407 GCA_964649755.1 uncultured Maribacter sp.
TGTTTTGAACGACAAAGTTGATTGGAAAGTAGGATTTATACTTGCCATTGGCAATGGTACCGGTGCATGGTTGGCGAGTAGGGTATCGGTTAAAAAAGGAGATGGATTTATTAAAACATTTTTGGTGGTAATGGTAGTTATTATGGCCATTAAACTCTGGTTTTTTGATTTATAGACATATTGAATGAAGTTAATGAAAGTGGAAAAAAGCATTAAACATTTAAAATGGCGTTATGCCGTGAAAAAATTCGATTCAACAAGAATTTTATCTAATGAGAAAGTCGAAGGTTTAAAGCATGCCTTTAATCTTACGGCAACATCTTATGGTCTGCAACCAATTAAAATGCTCGTAGTCCAAAACAAAGGGTTACAAAAGCAATTAGTCCCTTGTTCGTATGGACAAGGACAGGTTGAAAATGCATCACATGTACTTGTTATATGCATTGAAAAAAAGATTGATAAAGCGTTTATAAACCAATATTTTAAACGAGTAAAAAGTATTAGGGGAACAAGTGATGCCATATTAAAACCATTTAAGGATTCACTTATAACGGAATTTTCAAAAAAGGAAGCAAAAGAAGTTAAGGCCTGGGCTACCAATCAAGCTTATTTGGCTTTAGGCAACCTATTGTCTTTTTGTGCCTTTGAGGAAATTGATTCGTGCCCAATGGAAGGGTTCATACCCAAGGAATATGATAAACTCTTGGGTATAAATGAGAAGGGTCTAACATCTGTTTTGGTGCTTCCCGTTGGATATAGGGCTAAAGATGACATGTTCTCCAGAATGGAAAAAGTAAGAAAAAGTATTGAAGATAGTGTAATCGAAATTTTTGAATAGAATTTTAAATTGATATTGCAATGCCTGGATTTGAACTTTTTGGTGAACAAGAAAAAAAAGAAGTACAAGATGTATTAGATTCTGGTGTACTTATGCGTTATGGTTTTGATGGCATTCGTAAGGGACATTGGAAAGCAAAAGAATTGGAAGCAGCTATTACAGCTCGCATGCAAACCAAGCATGCACAATTGGTGAGCAGCGGTACCGCTGCACTGACGATTGCTTTGTCCAGTGCCGGTATTGGAGCAGGTGACGAAGTAATCATGCCCACTTTTACTTTTGTGGCTAGTTTTGAATCAATATTGGCAATAGGTGCTGTACCAATTCTGGTTGATGTGGATGATACATTAACATTAGATCCCATGGCAGTAGCACAAGCAATTACCAAAAACACCAAGGTTGTAATGCCCGTACATATGTGCGGTTCTATGGCCAATTTAAGGGCTTTAAAGACTTTATGTGAAAAGCATGGATTACTGTTATTGGAAGATGCCTGTCAAGCTATCGGAGGAAGTTATGAAGGCAAACCATTGGGCAGTTATGGTGATTTGGGTTGTTTTTCTTTTGATTACGTAAAGACCATTACCTGTGGGGAGGGTGGTGCCTTAATAACAAATAACGGGAAGTACTATAAAAACGCAGATCATTTTTCCGATCATGGGCACGATCATTTAGGTAATGATAGGGGAGCAGAGAGCCATCCGTTTTTAGGATATAACTATCGTATATCTGAGCTTAACGCTGCTGTAGGTCTTGCACAAATTAGAAGATTGGATGATTTTTTGGCTATTCAAGAACGTAATTATTCCATTTTAAGAAATGCCTTGGAGCCCATTGATGGTATAAAGTTTAGAAAGGTCCCGGTGGGCGGAATTGAAAATTATTCTTTTTTAAGTTTCTTTTTGCCCAATGAAGAAAAAGCAAAGGCATCACAAGAAGCGCTGTCAGAAGCTGGAATTGATGGCTGTTTTTATTGGTTTGACAATAATTGGCACTATTACCGCAAATGGGAACATTTAACTAATATGAAATCTCTGGGAAATCTTCCCCAGGAAGTAAAAGATAAAATGCCTGATTATAGCAAAGCTGATTTTTCAAAATCTGACCACTGGGTAAGTCGTAATATTTCTTGCCTGATAAAATTGAGTTGGTCTGAATCTGAAGTTCGGGAACGAGCTAAGAAAATGACTGCTGTGTTACTAAAACAACTATAAAGTGCTATTAGTAGGTTACATATTCCACGATTTCCAAGCCGTAACCAACAATACCTATACGTTTGGCTTGCAAGGTATTGGTCAATAGGCGTATTTTGGAAATATTCAAGTCTTGTAGAATTTGTGCTCCAACGCCAAAATCCCTCGTATCCATATCAATTTTAGGGGCCTTAAAAACACCTTTTGATTGTAAATTCTTTAATTCAGATAATCTATTCAATAGATTAAGAGATTGGGATTCTTGGTTTATAAAAACAAATGCAGCATTTTCCTCACTATTAATTGCTCGGAACATATCCTCTAATTTCTTATCAGGATTATTGGTCAATGTCCCTAATATATCATTGTTTACCAAAGTGGCATTAATACGTGTTAGAACGGGTTTATTTAACTTCCATTCACCTTTGGTCAATGCAATATGCACTTGATCGTTGGTTGTTTGTTGGTAAGCATGCAATCTGAACTTCCCAAAACGTGTTGTGATTTCAAAATCTTCTTTCTTTTCGATTAGGCTATCGTGCTCCATACGATAGGCTACCAAATCCTCAATAGAAATAACCTTCAATTCAAATTTCTTTGCCACATCAACCAATTGGGGTAATCTGGCCATTGTTCCATCTTCATTCAAAATTTCAACCAAAATTCCTGCGGGTTTAAAACCAGCAAGTCTGGCAAGGTCTATGGCCGCTTCAGTGTGACCTGTACGTCTTAGCACACCGCCATTCTTAGCCCGTAATGGAAAAATATGTCCTGGGCGCCCCAAATCATGTGGCCTTGTTGTATCATCAACCAATGATAATATTGTTTTTGAACGGTCATGTACAGAAATGCCCGTAGTACAACCATTCCCAATCAAGTCTACTGAAACAGTAAATTGGGTTTGATGCAATACGGTATTGTTTTGCACCATCATTTCAAGATTCAATTCTTTGCAGCGGTCTTCAGTCAAAGGGGCGCAAATTAATCCGCGACCATGCTGGGCCATGAAGTTTATCATTTCAGGCGTCACCATTTCGGCGGCGGCAATAAAATCACCTTCATTTTCACGATTTTCGTCATCAACAACAATGATTACCTTGCCTTTACGAACATCCTCAATCGCTTCCTCAATAGTATTTAATTGTATACTTTTTTCCGTGCTTGTTATCATGCTGTGGCTGTTTCTTTATTTTTCTTCTTGAATATTTTATTAAAGAATTCAAAGATTCCATCAAAATTCATTAATCCTCTATCAGCTGTTGCCTTTTTTGTTAAGACAATGCTCAAAGGTAACATTATCATCGTAGATAACCATGCTCCAAAAATGGGGTGAATTACATTTTTTTTCGCATAGTTCTCAGCAAATACCCCAATGAAATAATAGGTTAGGAACATAATAATAGCGATGACCATTGGCAGTCCAATTCCGCCTTTACGAATAATAGCTCCCAAAGGTGCGCCAACAAAGAATAGAATAACGCATGATAGGGCTAAGGCATATTTTTTATGTAAAGCTAGAATATGTCTGTTATAGATTTCATATCGTTTTTCCAATTCATTTCTTTTCCCCTGAATAGAGGTTAATACATTCGAAGCGGCATTTTTTGCAGAACCAGCAATCTGTACTTTTTGCCAATCCTGATAAAGATTTAAAACATCGCTGACCGAATTAACATTAACAATAGCTGTCGTATCCTTGACTGTAATTTCTTTCTTAGAAAGCTTGACATTTACCGCAATCTTTTTATCCGTAAATGTGGAATCTTCTTTTGGCAAGGGAACAAAAGCTCCCATTCTTCCTTGTATATTTTTTGAAAAAGCTTCAACAATCCTAATGTTGTCTATCTTCAAAGAGTCAATATCCTTACTAAGCCGAAAGACATTTTTCATTTTTTCTGTACTGATATCCCTTTCCTCATCCATATCAACATTGTTGAATTCGGAAAGATCAATGTTCATGGTATGGGATTCAAAATTCGCATTGACAAAAGGATATTTATTTTTGGCATTGCTAGAGCTCTTTTTCAAATCTTCATAGTAGTGGCCATCATATAATACCAATTGTAAAATATCAGAAGATTCGCTGCTTTTAAGCTCTCCAGTCTTTGCTTTAATTACTGTGGAATTAACTTTGGTTTTTGTTTTTAAATGAATGGTCACATTTTCCAGAAAACGGTCATTATCACCATATTTATTATCAACCTTGATATTCATATCGGCACCTTCAAAATCGCTAAAAACCCCTTCAACTATAGCAACAGCAGGTTTTACTTTAGCAATATTACGGCGTAGGTTATAAATTTTCTGTTCTGAGGCAGGAATGACGCTATTGGCGAAATAAAAAGTAACACCTCCCAAAAAGACAATGAAAACAATAAGGCTCAACATAGCTCTTTGTAATGAAATACCAGAAGCTTTCATTGCAGCGAATTCATAGTTTTCCGCCAGTGTCCCAAATGTCAGAATTGAAGAAAGCAAAACAGTTAGTGGTAGCACTTTCTCTGTTAGATTGGGCAACAAGTAAAAAAGAAATTTACCAATGATCATAATGTCTAGGCCTTTGCCAGCCAAATCATCAATAAAAAGCCAAATCGTTTGAAATATGAAGATGAACATCAATATTACAAACGAACTAAAAAAGTTAAATAGGAATCTCGATAAAATATACCGGTCTAGTATTCTCAATGGTCTAGTTTCTTATGATGTAGTACCCTTCGTCCTTGTACTTGTTCTCATCAAAAGTAAATAAGGTTTTTGATAAAGGTTGGTTTGTTTTAAAAGAATTAACAGTAATAGTGGTCATTGTCCCATTTTTACCAGTTTCAATCACTTTATAAATGTGTTTGGTCTCAGCATCTATTCCCAAAAGAATCGAATTAATTTCGGTATTCGTATCAATTGGGATTAATTTTATAAACTGTATTTTTCTTCCTTGTATATTTTGAAGAATATCCCACTTATAAGTATGTCCTTGTCTATAGAAAGTCAACATTTTTGATGGAGTTATCGTATCTTCATCTTCAGACTTATCCTCAATTGTAACCTCCTCGTTTTCAGGGACTATAGTATACACTTTGCTGCCATCGTATAGTTGTTGTGCCCCAAAAAAGTTTGCAATATATTTATCCCCCTGCATGGTAACATCGCCTCTTGTTTCATCATTTATATCTGCCTCTTGGTTGTTGAGCACATATTTAAAATCAACAAAAATATTATCATAGTCTTGTACTTTGTTATAAACATCATCCAATAATGATTTTGCTTTTTCGGAATTCTGTGCGTTTACCAAGTTTATCGATAAAAATGCTACGGCGATAAATAATATATTTTTCATTATGTGTTAATTTGACTCGTTATTCAATAATTGATCTAATGC
>CAZYQR010000204.1:0-5393 GCA_964649755.1 uncultured Maribacter sp.
GATCTCAATTCCTTGAACCATTATTCGAGTTCTCTGGAGCATGTTCTGGTTGTGGCGAAACACCTTATATTAAATTATTAACCCAATTATATGGAGATAGTATTTTAATAGCCAACGCAACAGGTTGTTCATCTATTTATGGCGGTAACTTACCAACTACACCTTATAAAACCAATAAATTTGGTAGAGGACCAGCTTGGGCAAATTCACTATTTGAAGACAATGCTGAATACGGTTTAGGTATGAAACTAGCATTATCTAAAAAACAGGAAATTTCCACTAGCCTATTAAAAGGATTAGAGGCTGAAGTTGGTAGCGAATTAGTTGATGCCATTTTAAACAATCCAGAAAAAACGGAAGCAGAAAAAGAAGAAAACTTTGCGAACCTTGATAAGCTTAAAGCTAAGTTAGCAACGATTGATAATGCTGATGCTAAAAAATTGTCACAATTAACCGAGTACTTACGTAAAAAGTCTGTGTGGATACTTGGTGGTGATGGTTGGGCTTATGATATAGGTTTTGGCGGAGTTGACCATGTATTGGCAACTGGTGAAAACATCAATATTATGGTGTTAGATACAGAGATTTACTCTAATACTGGTGGGCAAATGTCTAAAGCGACACCATTGGGCGCAAGTGCTAAATTCGCTGTTTCCGGTAAGCGTACAGGTAAGAAGAGCTTGGCCTTACAAGCAGTATCTTATGGTAATGTTTATGTAGCCCAAATAGCGGTCGGAGCCAAGGATTTGCAAACGCTTAAAGCAATTGAAGAAGCTGAGGCTTATGACGGTCCTTCATTGATTATTGCTTATTCTCATTGTGGTGATCATGGTTACAATCTTAGGGATGCGGCCGTTCATCAGGAGAAAGCTGTTGAAACAGGGTACTGGCCATTATTTAGGTTTGATCCTTCGAAACCAAAAGGCAAGAAGTTTAGATTAGACTCTAAAGCGCCAGCTGCCCCTCTTGAAGAGTTCATGTATTTAGAAACCCGTTTTACAAGAGTTGTTAAAGATGATGCTGAAATAGGAGCTAAACTTCTTAAACAAGCACAAGAAGAAGTGGATTCTAGATGGGAACGATTAGAGATATATAGGGATATGTAATTTAAATTATAAGGTAGGAATACCTTAACCATTGACTTTGTTTTTTGAAACCATACATTCTGGATCTTAGTTGGTCTGGGATGTATGGGACAAAGTTTATCAGGTTTAACTATAAAATGTGTAATGATGAATGATAGGGCTAAGAAACTGTATGAAGAAGCAGTACAAAAACTAAAGGAGGCCAATCATGAGTTGTGCAGACCCGAGGAAGATGTGGTTGCCCAATTGGTATGCAACAATGCACAAAATGCTATTCTAAATTACCTAAAAGGATTTCTTGTTGAAAATGGAATTGAAACCAATAGCGAGGATTCTATTGATAAGCTTTATGAGCAATGCAAAAGCATCAACAAACAATTTGAGGAAGTACATTTATCCGGATTTGATTGCAACTCCCATAAAGACGAATCCAGATTCTGTAATGAATCTACCAAATTTAGCAGGTGTTTTGATATTGCCGACAGCTTAGATACATTCATGAGGCGTGAAAAAATAATCAGGTAGTTCCCCCATTACCTGCAATACCATAAATTCATTTCCAGGTTTTTTGTAAAAATCGCAAGAAATTGTTGTGCATTATACCTTCTATGTCTTTAGGGGAATAACCTCTTTGTTGTAGCATTTTAGGCACTTTTTGTAAATCGGCAATGGTGTCTAGATCAGACGGACATTGTTCTTTGCCAAAGCCACCGTCAAGGTCGGTTCCGACTCCTATATGATCGGCGTTTCCGGCTATTTGACAAATATGGTCAATATTGTCTATCATTTGCCCTAAGGTAACACCAAGACCTCTAGGGGTCGAAAGGCCTCTTATCCAATTGGGGGTCATCATCCATGCATCCAAAGCTACCCCAATTACAGCATCCCTACTAATAAGTTCCTTGATCTGTTCGTCAGAGAATTGCCGGTTATGATTAACCAAAGTCCTGCAGTTATTATGACTGGCCCAAACAGGGCCATTAAAATTCTTCATGGTTTCCCAAAAGCTCTCATCGCAAAGATGTGTGGCATCCAATATCAATCCCAAACGATCAATTTCCTTTAACAGCTCTTTTCCTTTAACACCAATACCACCGGTTGCACCGGTACCTTGTGCATAAGTGCCAGGGCCGTAATGGGCAGGACCAATAGCCCTTAGTCCTTGTTCATGGGATTTTTCCAAATAGTCCATGGTAACTATAGAATCTGCTCCTTCCAGACTTAATATATAGCCAATGGGTTTTTTGTCATCTTTGGTTTCCCAAAGTTTTAGATGGGCATTGAGTTGTTCGGCATTTCGTATTTGAACCATTTCACCAATGTCCTCCATAGCCTTGTACCAAGCTAATTGTCCTTGTGTTTGTGCCCATGCCTGCTGTGGTGATTTCCATCCTGGTAAGGGATTGTTCTTTTTGGTATATCGCGCAATTTGTGTGGCCATACATAGACCTATGTTGCCTTTACGCATGGCTTCAAAAGAAACGGTATTATTTGCCCTTCCGGGCATATCTTTCATGCCTGTTTCACTTTTTCTAATATCGGCAATAGACCAGGTTAGATCCCTGTTCCATTCCATGGCATTCATTGCAAGATCTAGGTGGGCATCAAATATGAACATATTAAATCTTTATTTTTTGGTTTCTAGCGGCCACTTTCCAAGCTCCGGTTACCACATTGTTTTCTATGGTCGAAACACTTTCATATTTGGCTACTGTTGGGCAAATGTGCATGGGGATTGCATAAAACACATCACCGACTTCATGGGCATCTGCATTTTCGCATCTCACGACTAAATGTTCTTCACTTTGTCCTATTTGTTCGCAATTTTCCAATCCGAATATTTTTACTCTTGGAAACTCCATTTCCGGAGCGATTGATTTATGACCCAAATCAAAACAGAGTAAATCTGCTCCTGGCTTACTTATTATTCGGGTTATTAATACAGCTGATGTAAGAAAATACATCTCTTTGAATGAAGTACCATAACGTTCATCCCATAGTAATGTTGTGCCAGGTGATGATTCTATATTTGGTCTTTTGCTATGAATAGGGAATGTGGGTGAACCTCCCGCCACCATTTCGATTGGTCCATGACCATCATTTTCCAAATCGGCCTTTAATTTCAATACGGGTACAAAGGCAGCATCACATATTTTTTTGCGTTCGTTTATATCCTCATTACGAATATGCCCATCATAGGTATGTAAGCCTTTGGCATTGATTTGTTTGTTGGCGACCATCTTATGGTACAGTTCTTTGGCCTTATCACCAACTTGGATTCCCGTACGGTTCATTCCATTATCAATATCCATCCAAAGGGCAACCTTGGTGTTTCTGGATTCAGATTCAGCAATGAATTCATTCAGTGTTTTAAGATTATCAACCAAGGTCGAGAATTTAGAATCCGGATAGGTTTCCATCAATCTAAAAAACCGCAGCATATTGGCACCAACTGCCTGCATTGCCAAAAGAATATCATCAGCGCCACATTGGGCCAATAATTCGGCTTCTGCAATTGTGGCACATTTAAACTTTTTTATGCCATGTTGCATTTGTAGTTGCACAATTTCGGCCATTTTATGTGTCTTGATGTGCGGACGTAAAAATTCAGTGCCTCCAGCCATTTCGACCATTAGCTGAATATTTTTTTCTATCCTATCAGGATACACCAATAGTGAAGGGGAGATTACATTTGTGGTATCTCTTAAACGATACCATTCAAGATTTTGCATATTTATTAGTTAATTAACTCAAGACGAGTTCAATGTAACTCGAACATCGCTTCAATCTCAACAGGAATATTTCCTGGGAGCATCATTCCTACAGCACTGCGAACCCCAACTCCATTATCGATCCCGAAAACATCGGCCATTAATTCACTAAATCCATTAATGACCAAGGGATGTTGTCCAAAATCAGGCGTGGAATTGACCATACCCAAAACTTTTATAACTCTTTTAATTTTATCGACCGAACCAAAATGGGTGATAATCGTGGAAAGCATCGTCAAACCTACCTGTTCGGCGGCTAATTTGCCCTGACCCAAATTAAGGTCATCACCTACACGACCTATCATTAAGGTTCCATCGGCTTTCATGGGTCCTTGCCCAGAAACGTATAGAAAATTATCAACTACCAAAACAGGCTTATATAATCCTGCTGGTGGTGGGGCAGGAGGTAATATCAACCCCAATGCCTTTATTCTTTCTGATGGTAAATTTTCCATTGTTATTGTTTTATATGAATATATCCAAAACGAGTACCCCTAAAAGTCCCATTACGCCTACGGTTGTTTCCATAACAGTCCATGTTCGCAAGGTGTCTTTGACCGAAAGGTTAAAATATTCTTTGTAAAGCCAAAAACCGCCGTCGTTAACATGTGAAAGCATTAAACTTCCCGAACCTATGGCCAAGACCATTAATTCGGGGCTTACCCCTGATGAAGACAGGAGTGGCAGTGCTATACCCGCAGCAGTAAGACCTGCAACGGTTGCCGATCCCACACATACACGTATGACCGTAGCGATTAGCCAGGCTAAAATCAAAGGTGAAATTGTTGAACCTTTGAGCAAATCACCAATATACTCACTTACCCCGCTGTCGATTAAAACTTCTTTAAGGCCACCTGCACCTGCGATTATCAATAATACCATAGTAATACCGGCCACCGCATGGGAAACAGAGTTCATTACTTCTTTCATAGTACGGCCGCGATTTAATCCCAACGTATAAACTGCGACCAAAACTGATAACAACATAGCTATTATCGGATTACCAATGATCGACGTGATTTTCGTAACAATACTTTCTTCTGGCAGTAGCACATTTACCAGTGAAGCAATTCCTATTAAGATAACAGGGAGCAAGGCCGTAAGAATACTAGTTGCCGTACTCGGCATTTCATCATCTTTCAGCACTTTTGGGTTTACAAATTCCTTAAGCGGGGTTGCTTTAATGTTTTTAATGGTTCTTGAAAATAAAGGGCCTGCAACAACAATGGCAGGGATGGCAACAACAATACCGTATAATAATGTCTTTCCAATATCGGCATTGAACATGACCGCGATACCGGTAGGAGCAGGATGTGGAGGCAAGTATCCATGCGTTACAGAAAGGGATGCGAGCATAGGAAGACCCACATAAATCAAAGGTAATCCCGTAGTAGCAGCAACGGTAAAGACCAAAGGAATAAGGATTACGAAGCCCACGGTATAAAACATGGGAATACCCACAATAAAGCCAGTGAGTACAACGGCCCATTGAATATTTTTCTTTCCGAATTTATCTACAAGTTTGGTGGTAATACGT
>CAZYQR010000205.1:0-5325 GCA_964649755.1 uncultured Maribacter sp.
TTACAACCCTTGCATAGTTTGGCCACTCCTTACTAATTACTGACTACTGACTACTGACTACTGAAATTAAATCTTCCTACGCTTTCGTTCTTTTTTCAGTAATGATAGTTCGCGACTTGTCTGGCCAGCCACAGAAGTATTTTCCTCGGCCCGTCGAATTAAATAGGGCATTACATCCCTTACGGGTCCAAAAGGAAGGTATTTTGCCACATTATATCCTTGAGCTGCAAGATTGAAAGATATATGATCACTCATTCCATATAACTGACCAAACCATATTCTTTCGTCATTATTGGCAATCCCTTTTTTTGCTAAGAGCTCCATCAAATGATAGCTACTTTCTTCATTGTGTGTTCCTGCAAAGAAAGTAATGTCGTCCAAATGCTTTAAAACGTAATCTACACAAGCATCAAAGTTCTTATCAGTCGCTTTCTTATTGGGGCAAATGGGTGACCTGTACCCTTTTTCCTCCGCACGTAGGTTTTCCTTTTCCATATATGCCCCTCGTACTGCCTTTATCCCTATTTTAAAACCTTCCGCTTTTGCCCTTGAATGCAAACCTTCAAGATAATCCATCCTATCCCAGCGATACATCTGAAGTGTGTTGAATACAACAACTTTTTCTTTGTTGTATTTACGCATCATTTCTTCAACCAACTGGTCTACAGCGTCCTGCATCCAACTTTCTTCAGCATCAATCAATAAAGACACATTTAGGTCATGCGCCTTTTTACATGTTGCCTCGAAACGATAGATTACTCTTTTCCATTCTGCCTGTTCCTTTTCAGAAAGGGATTTTCCTGCACCAATTTTTTTATAAAGCGCCATTCTTCCGTATCCAGTGGGCTTAAAAACTGCGAAAGGAATTGCATCCTTCTTTTTGACAAAATCCAAAATTTCCAAGGTCTTGGCCAAACAGTGATCCAAAGGATCTTCATCTTCCTTGCCTTCAACGGAATAATCAAGAACAGAACATACTCCCTTTTCCCACATTTTATCTACCACAGGCATACAATCGTCCTCATTGACACCACCACAAAAATGGTCAAAAACCGTGGCGCGAATCAATCTTTCAACTGGAAGATGGGCTTTTAAGGCAAAGTTGGTCATTGCCGTGCCAATCCTCACTAGAGGTTCATTGGCAATCATTTTGAACAAAAAATAAGCACGCTCTAATTCAGAATCGGTTTTTAAAGCAAATGCTGTTGAAGTATCCTCAAAAATATGCTTCATTATTGTCTATTATTTAAGGATTCAAATATAAACACAGAATTTGTATTCTTATCATTAAAAATAACGTTTATTTTGTGTTATAGATTTAATTTCAAAATGGATTCAATTACCACTTCTAGCTACGCTGTGCATTTCAATGATCAGGCCTTTGAAGCAATGAACAATTACCTTGCCTCTAAGTCATATTCAAAAATATTTGTAGTGGTCGATGAAAATACCAAAACCCATTGCTTACCTATCTTTAAGGAGCAATTATCCGATGCGATTTCTTTTGATTTAATTGAAATAAAATCGGGTGAGGTGAATAAAAATATTGATACGTGCAATGACGTTTGGCTGGCTCTTTCAGAAATGGATGCTGATCGCAAAAGTCTTCTGATCAATCTCGGTGGTGGCGTTGTAACAGATTTGGGTGGCTTTGTTGCATCGACTTATAAAAGGGGTGTTGATTTCATAAATGTACCCACTACCCTTTTATCAATGGTAGATGCCTCAGTGGGTGGTAAAACCGGGGTTGACCTTGGACCGTTAAAAAATCAAATTGGGGTTATCAAACAACCTGAAATGGTATTGATCGCTTCAATCTTTTTAGAAACACTTGAAGATAGACAAATGCAAAGTGGGTTTGCTGAAATGTTGAAACATGGACTTATTCAAAACGCAGCCTATTGGCAAGAGCTGAAAGCATTGAAAAATTTTCGTTTTATTGATGACCATATCTTTAAATCTGTGGCAATAAAGAATAGTGTAGTACTTGAAGATCCTACCGAACAGCATCTGCGTAAGATATTGAATTACGGTCATACCCTTGGTCATGCCATTGAATCTTACTTTCTTGAAAACGAAGAGAAGGAAACGCTTTTACATGGCGAAGCCATAGCCATTGGTATGATATTAGAAGCATATCTCTCGCATAAATTGACCGGACTTACGCAAGAGGAATTAGAGGATATAAAACCCACTTTTTTAAAGAGGTATCAAAAAATTGATTTCACAGACAATGATATCACCGCTATTTTGTCGCTACTGAAATTCGATAAGAAAAATTCCCATGGTAATATCAACTTCGTTCTTTTAGAATCTATTGGCAAACCGATTATTGATGTGAAAATACCTAATGAATTATACCTTGAGGCATTTGCATACTACAAAGAACAATAGCTTCATATACTAAAATCAGCGATATACAACACTTTGAATTTTTCAAAGGAAAAAATATCTAGTTTAGGTTATAGAAATTATCCACCTGAGGATAATCTTTAAAAACCAAACCACCACCATGATTCGCAAACTTGTAGATTACAAAAAACTTGACCACAAACTTGCTGCTAAACTTATCGAAACGTATCCTGACGGTTACGGGGATGAAGATATCATCACGTTTAAAAATGTTAGGGGTGAAATTATCGAAACCGTTGAGTTAAGAACTAACGATACTTTTTATTTGGTAAAAATAAGTAAGTGCTTGGCTAATTTTATTTCGAACTTCGAAGAAATCTTGGAAAAAGGTTTAGATGCGAAAGTAACAGCCTTAAACCAAGAGGAAGAGCTTAAAGCAGAACTGGAACTGCAATCTGATGAAGAGTTCATTGAGGAATCTTAATCAGACAAGGCTTAAAGATATCTTTCCCTAATCACATTTCTGTGATGCTTCTGGTGGCCACAAATAATAAATCCTAAGGCTGCAACACTCATAGGGGAATCACTCGCTATTCCCATGTTATGAAGCGCCTGACCCTTCATATTTGAGAAAAGGGCAATCGTTGAACGCCGAACAACCCTATATTCTTCAATTATGCTTTCTTTGGTTCTTCGATCAGCGTTAGAATTAGGTACAAATAAATCTTGATCAAACCCAGGTAATGGTGTTTTATCACCACGCATAAATCGCAATGCCCTGTACTGAAAAACCCTTTCAGTATCCAATACATGTATTAATGCTTCAGCAATTGTCCACTTGCCTTCAGCGTAAGCATAATTTAACTTTTCATCCGGTAGACTTTCTAAAAATTGAGGAAAATTATTTAGTTGACTTCTTAGTATATCAAACAATTCCACATCTCCTAAAACATCAATATATGTTTGATAAAAGGGATTGTATTCTTCTTTTTTTAATTCTGTTACTCTCATACGGTCTTGTATAAAAAAATCCCAAAGACGATGCCTTTGGGATTTTTATTTTTATTAATCAAAGGCTTTACATTTCATTAAAAATCTTATGCATTAAACGTTTTTTATCGTTAATACTTTCTTCAAGTGAAATCATAGTTTCAGTTCTACTGATTCCATCTATATCATCAATCTTAAAGATAATATTTTTGGCATGATTGGTATCTTTAGCCCTAATTTTACAGAAAATATTGAATTTACCCGTTGTAATGTGAGCAACGGTAACATAAGGAATTTGCTCCAAACGTTCCAATACAAATTTGGTTTGATGCGTCTTTTCCAGAAATATACCCACATAGGCAATAAAAGCATATCCCAGTTTTACATAATCCAAGGTGAGTGAAGAACCGCGAATGATTCCCGCCTCTTCCATTTTTTTAACACGCACGTGAACCGTACCTGCTGAAATTAAGAGCTTTTTTGCTATATCTGTAAAAGGTGTTCTGGTGTTGTCAATTAACATGTCCAGAATTTGGTGGTCTATTTCGTCTAATTTAACTTTTGTCATTGTAATCAAATTTTTGCCAAAAATAAGTAATTAAGAAATTAAATTTAATAAAACTAGTGTTTTTTTAACAAAAACGTAATAAATAATTGTTTTTGGAAAATATAATTTAAAAAACGCCTTTATAATTTATCCCAATAAAACTGTTCTTTTAAAGTAGCCAGATCACTTGTACTTAAGCAATCAAAAGTATTATGACCATAGCAATCCCCAAGTTTTCCAGTCCTTTTAATTGTAGGCTTTAAATGAATTTTTTCATCCTGAAGTATTTCTTCGTAAAGCAATCCTATTGAATCTCCGATTTTGTACTTCTCAGAATCAATTTTTTGTGCATTTAATACAAGAATATCGTAGAAAAGTTTATTATTCTCCGGTATTTCAAAGTATTCTTCATTGCTACATTCACCTATCGAATTTGTCGAAATCACATCTAAGGCCGTGATTAATGCCTTGAAAATATACTTACGCGTACTTTCCCGTTCATAGTCATCAGGGTAATGACCAGCTTCAAACAAAATAGTAGGCGTACCCAACATCTGAAATGTATCCCCAATACAATTTGCATTAAAGCCATCATCATAACGACCCACTTGGCTCGGAATTATTTTTTGAAGTTCTCGGTTCATTGCAGCAATCAATTGCATGCTAATAGCCCTTGATTCTGAAATATTACGTTCTTCATCATATGCTGGCGCCAAAAAAGAAACTGTCGCTGGTTTTGACGTACCTCCCACGTTAAAAATGGTTCTTTGATCATGTAGGTTGAAACAATAATCAGGTTTAAACGACTCAAAACAATTTCTTAGTATCTTACTTTCTGGTTGACTCCTGTCTTGGGCATCTCTATTTAAGTCTATGTTATTTGCATTGACACGGGTATATGCTTTGGCTCCATCAGGATTCAACATAGGAATTATCTTGATTGTGCAATTATTTAAAATTGAATTGGATAACGTACTTTTTGTCCTAACCCAATTTATTAAATCAAAAACCGCCTTTGTGGTGGTCGATTCATTCCCGTGCATTTGGGACCACATCAATATTCTATTTGATCCTTTACCAAAGGTTACAGATTTAATGGGAAGCTCTTTTACAGATTCGCCAATTTTATCAACTTCAAAATTAGTGGGTAAATTTTTTAGAATCCTCGAAATATGATTGTAGGTAATATACCTTCCTTTTATTCTTTTTTCCTTAATAGATTGATGTTCAAATTCAGGGAAATCCATTTTTAAAGTTTTGTATGGTTACAAATGTAACATCAATATAAATTACAATTGTAACCATATATTTTACATTTGTATACATTTAAATATGCTTTAATGTGTTTTCTTTTATACAATTGTAAACAGATTGAACATAAATTTAGATAGTAATAATATTCATGCTTTAAGTTACTTAATACCAATTATATATAA
>CAZYQR010000206.1:0-5306 GCA_964649755.1 uncultured Maribacter sp.
ATTAGGAGGGTTAAAACTGGGTTTGTTCAAAGTCACGAACCAATCATTGACCGAACTTTGTGTAGCGAAACTGGATAGAAAGCCTATGACAAGACATACACTTACAGCAATAGCGATATAGGTTAGTTTCTTATTCAATTGGTTGGAGATTATCCCCTAAAATAGTGATTAAATCTTATGGGTGCCATGCAAACCACTTAAAAACTATCTTTGCATAAATTCTTTTTCAATGACCATTAAAGATTTTATTCCTTTACAATACAATCACCAAATTCAGCAGGGGAAGGTAACTTATAAAGCTCCAAGTAATATTGCTCTGGTCAAATATTGGGGAAAAAAGGCGGATCAAATTCCGGCTAATCCCTCTATAAGTTTTACGTTGGATGCCTGTGCAACAACAACATCAATTTCCTACGCTAAACTAAATGCTAAGGGTGATGATTTTTCTTTTGAATTATTTTTTGAGGGAAAACCCAAGGAAGATTTTAAACCCAAAATTCAAACTTTTTTTACTAGAATTGAAGAATATGTGCCTTTTTTAAGGGAATACCACCTCAAAATAGAAACCTCGAATTCATTTCCACATAGTAGTGGAATTGCCTCTTCAGCTAGTGGGATGGCTGCTTTGGCATTGTGCCTATTACACATGGAAAAAGAAATGTGCCCAGAGATGGATGATGACTTTTTCAATTATAAAGCATCTTTTTTGGCACGATTGGGATCTGGGAGTGCCTGTCGGAGCATTGAAGGGGATTTAATTCAGTGGGGCGATCATAAAGATATAGAAGGTAGTTCCAATTTATATGGTATCAAGTATCCTTATAATGTGCATAAAGTATTTCAGAATTATCATGATACCATACTTCTGGTTGATAAAGGCGAGAAAAAAGTTAGTAGTACAGTAGGCCACAATTTAATGCATAATCATCCCTTTGCAGAACAAAGATTCGGCCAAGCGCATGAAAACCTGTCTAAATTAAAAACCATTTTTACCTCAGGAAATTTAAATGATTTTATAAAAATTGTGGAAAGTGAAGCGTTGACCTTACACGCCATGATGATGGCCAGTATGCCCTATTTTATTTTGATGAAACCAAATACCTTACAAATTATCAATAGAATATGGGAGTTTCGAGCGTCTTCCAAAACCCATGTTTGTTTCACATTGGATGCCGGTGCGAATGTACATGTGCTATATCCCGAAAATGAGAAAGAGGAAGTTTACCAATTTATTAAGGATGAGTTAGTTGCATTTTGTGAAAACGGACAGTATATTTGCGACAGAATTGGTTTCGGAGCCAAAAAAGTGTAACTTTTAATAAAAATCAGTCACTGTAAACGGCATATTTAATAATTCCGAATCGTTGTAAAGCCTATGAAAGGACCATTATTTTATTCTAAAATCTTACTTTTTGGGGAATATGGTATCATTAAAGATTCCAAAGGACTCTCCATCCCTTATAACTTTTTTAAAGGGGCTTTGAAAAAAGATGAAAACCCATCAGAAGCGGCAATAAAATCAAATGGTTATTTGAAGGATTTTGTTTCGTATCTAGAGCATGTTCAAATTGAAGAGCCACAATTAGTGTCCTTTGATTTAGAAACTTTAAGGAATGATGTGGAAGCTGGAATGTATTTTGATAGTTCAATACCGCAAGGATATGGTATTGGGAGTAGTGGTGCATTGGTAGCAGCTATTTATGATAAATATGCACAGGATAAAATCACCGTTCTTGAAAATCTTACTCGCGAAAAACTTCTTAAATTAAAGGTGATTTTCGGAAAAATGGAATCGTTTTTCCATGGTAAATCCTCTGGTTTAGACCCATTGAACAGTTATTTGAGTTTGCCGATTTTAATTAATTCCCAAGACAATATAGAATCTACCAGTATTCCTTCCCAAAACCAAGAGGGAAAAGGGGCTGTATTTTTATTGGACAGTGGTTCTACAGGAGAAACAGCTCCTATGGTTCAGTTGTTCATGGAAAAAATGAAGCATGAAGGTTTTAGGCATATGCTGAAGGACCAATTCATAAAACATACAGATGCCTGCGTTGAGGATTTCATTAATGGGAATGTGAAATCGCTATTCGGAAATTTAAAACAATTGTCTCATGTGGTTTTGGATAATTTTAAACCCATGATCCCGGCAAAGTTCCATCAACTTTGGAAACAAGGGATAGATACCAATGATTACTATCTAAAACTTTGTGGTTCAGGTGGTGGTGGATATATTTTGGGCTTTACCCAAGACATAGACAGGGCAAAAAATGCACTGAAAGACTACAATTTAGAAGTGGTTTACAACTTCTAAAAATTCAACAATGCTTAGTAGAAAAAACAAGCTCTTACTATTAAAGTTTTTGAGTCTGTTTTCTATTGTACGTGGTTATAATATTTTAATGATAACCTTGGCGCAATATTTAGCATCGATTTATATTCTTGCGCCTCACCTACGACTTCGGAGTGTAATTTTGGACCTTAATCTTTTTTTTATTGTGTTATCATCCTCTTTGGTAATTGGGGGGGGGTATATTATCAACAATTTTTATGATTCGGAAAAAGATCTGATCAATAAACCCAGAAAAAGTATGCTGGATCGATTGGTTAGTCAACGCACTAAACTTTCCGCCTATTTTGTACTGAATTTTTTAGCTGTTTTTTTTGCCAGTTATGTATCATTTAGGGCGGTCTTCTTTTTTGCAGCTTATATATTTGGAATATGGTTTTATTCCCATAAATTAAAAAAAGTACCTTTTCTCGGTAATTTTATTTCGGCCACATTGGCCATTGCCCCATTCTTTGCGGTATTCGTTTATTATAAAAATTTTGAAACCGTCATTTTTGTTCATGCCATGTTTTTGTTCCTCTTGATTTTGGCCCGTGAAATGATTAAGGATATGGAAAATATAGTTGGTGATATGGCCCAGAATTACAAGACAATCCCAGTTTTATATGGGGCAAGATTTTCAAAGGCATGTATAACGATATTGATTGTATTGACGCTTATACCTTCGCTTTTGCTGATCAATTATTTTGAAATAGGCTATATGTATCTCTACTTTATAGGAAGTATTGTATTGTTAGTTCTTTTCATAATCCAACTTTGGAATTCAAGCACCAAAATGCATTATATATTGTTGCATAATATTTTAAAATTGATAATCATTGTTGGGGTTTTCAGTATCTTATTGATTAATATAGATCTTGTATTAAACCGTATTTTATAATGGATAATTTATTAAAGGTAGCCCTTGCCCAAATTTCTCCTGTTTGGCTCGATAAAAACGCAACTCTTCAAAAAATTGAAACCACAATTAAAGAAGCGACCAAAGAAAAGGCCGAGTTGGTCGTTTTTGGTGAAGCGCTTTTACCAGGATATCCTTTTTGGTTGGCTTTGACGAATGGTGCTGCTTGGGATTTGAAGATTAATAAAGAACTACATGCTCATTACGTCCGAAATGCTATTCAAATTGAAGCAGGCGAATTGGATGCTATATGCCAGCTTGCCAAAGAGCATAAAATAGCGATTTACCTAGGGATGATCGAACGTGCTAAAGATCGAGGAGGGCACAGCTTGTATTGTTCTTTAGTTTATATTGATAAAAAAGGTGATATAAGATCAGTACACCGAAAACTACAGCCGACTTATGATGAAAGATTAACCTGGTCACCTGGGGATGGTAATGGATTACGGGTGCATCCCCTAAAACAATTCACAGTAGGCGGACTTAATTGTTGGGAAAATTGGATGCCGCTACCTAGAACTGCCTTATATGGTCAGGGCGAAAACTTACATATTGCGGTTTGGCCTGGAAACGAAAACAATACAAAGGATATTACGAGGTTTATTGCCCGGGAATCGCGAAGTTATGTGATTTCGGTTTCCTCATTGATGAAAAAAGAGGATTTTCCTTTAGACACTCCATATCTTAATGAAATTTTGAATAAAGCACCTGATGTACTTGCTAATGGGGGTTCCTGTATTGCTGGTCCAGACGGGGAATGGCTGGTTGAACCAATTCTTCATGAGGAAGGACTCATCTATCATACCTTGGATATTAACCGAGTGTATGAAGAACGTCAGAATTTTGACCCAGTTGGGCATTATTCAAGACCAGATGTAACCAAGCTTACGGTAAATCGCGAAAGGCAATCTTCCGTGGCCTTCGAGGATTAATATTTATATCCCATTCCTATGAAGGCAGGAATTCATTTCATTACATTTGCAAAAATTTAAAGCGTTATGGGGAGGTCAGATTCAAACAAAGGCAAAAAATCTACTGGTAGAGAAGGAGGAGCTTTTCGTAAGAAAAGCTATGCACGGGGAGATGGGGCTATAAAAAAGAAAACCGCACCAAAACAACCCTCTAATCCAGATTTGATTCGTTTAAACAAGTACGTTGCCAACTCAGGCGTATGTTCACGTAGGGATGCCGATATCTATATAGCTGCTGGTAATATCACCGTCAATGGTAAAGCCATAATCGAGATGGGCTATAAGGTAAAGAAAACCGATGTGGTAAAATTTGATGGCCGCTTGCTAAATCCGGAAAAGAAAGAATATGTACTGTTGAATAAACCCAAGGATTTTTCTACAACGGTTCGGGATGAACGTGGAAGGCGTAATGTAAATGGATTGATTTCGAATGCGTCAAAGTCAACATTGTTACCTGTTGACAAGATGGACAAAGATGCCACGGGACTTTTATTGTTCACCAATGATGGGGACATGACCAAGCGTTTGAAGAGCCCTAAAAACGGACTTCGTAAAATATATCATGTTGTATTGAACAAAGACCTTCGCAGTGCAGATTTAAAGAAAATACAAGATGGGGTTGTTTTGGATGAAAAACCTGTTCGTGTTCAAGAAATAAGCTTTATAGTCAATGCCCCAAAGCGGGAAGTAGGTTTAGAGATATATAGTTCAAAAAACAAGGTTGTAAATCGTATTTTTGAACATTTGGAATATGAAGTAGCTAGAATAGATCGCGTTGCTTATGCTGGATTGACCAAAAAAGACCTGCCTCGAGGACATTGGCGCTATTTAACAGATCAGGAGGTAATAAATTTGGGAATGATCAAGTAATTTTTCTTAATTTCTCCCGAATCTCCTTCAAACATAAATTGCCCAAACTACCTATACGGATGTTTTAGAGCTCCCCTCTTTGGTCAGCAGCCGGGAATGAATCATGCCTTTTGGCGTGAGAAAGGGGAGATTGAAAACCTCAAGCTTGGTTGGATATAACCAACTTCATTTCATATGACAATTAAATGGGCTATCAATCCCTCCGTCCTGACGATAC
>CAZYQR010000207.1:0-5291 GCA_964649755.1 uncultured Maribacter sp.
CTTGAAGAAATACGGGCCGCATATTCCATTCCATCTTGCCCGATTCTATTTTGGCAAGGTCTAATACATCATTGATGAGATTCGTCAGTCTTTCCCCTTCTGATACCACCACATCCAAATTTTCACTCACTTGTTTCATGGTCCGTTTGATCTTTTGATCTTTGACGTTTACTGCGGGAAATATTTTATCCTCCAAGCGTTTGCGGATAATTTTGGCAAAACCTAAAACCGAAGTCAGAGGAGTTCTCAATTCATGACTTACGGTAGATAGGAAGGCACTTTTAGCCTCATTGGCATCTTCGGCTTTGGCTTTCGCCTCCTTTGCCTCTTCGTACAGCTCGGCGTTATGTAGGGCGACACCCACATTGATGGCTATGGTATTCAGCAGTCGTTTATCTTCTTCATTAAATCGACCCTTTTTTTCAGTGCTTTGTACGCTGAGCACTCCAATTACCGTATCCTCAACGGGTATGGGAACGCCCAAATAGGATATGGCTTGTATTCCCGTCTCGGCTACTCCGAACTTTTCATACGTGGCAGCAATGTCGACATCTTTGTTCATCAGTAAGGGTTCCCCCGTTTTGATAATTTGGGAGGTCAAGCCTTCTCCATAGGTCATAGGCGGCATGCTATCCCCATCTTGATATGGAAAGTCAATAATGTTGGTCTCAGGGTTCAAAATCGCCAAATAGGTAATATCCGATTTGAACAACTTTTTCATTTCGTCGCCCACCAACTGAATCAAATCTTCCAATTGTAATTTTTGTGTCAAGGCGATACTCACCTGATTTATCGTGGAAAGTTCATTCAAGCGCTGATTGGCTTCTTTGGTACGTTTTTCAACGGTATCTTCCAACACCTTTTGTTGACTTAAAAGGATAGCGGTGCGGGCCTTTACTACAAAGTATACAATGGCCAAAAAGGCTAGGACATAAAGGGCATAGGCCCACCAAGTGCTGTACCACGGGGGGGTAATAGCAAATGAAACTGAGGCTTCTTCGGTAATATCTCCATAGATATTTTGGGCCTTGGTCTTGAAAGTGTAACTTCCTGCGGGGAGATTTATATATTCTCTAGTGGTTTGAGCAGTCCAATCGGACCAAATATCATCTAAGCCCAAGAGTTGGGTACTATACTTCATTTCCTTTTGACCAATAAATAACGGTGCCGCATACCCGAAAGTTACCGAGTTCTTGTCGAAAGGCAAGCTGAGATCTGCAGGCAAGTCGATATTACCCCCATACACTAGTGAATCGGCCCCGATGGTTATGCTCCGGATGTCTGTATGGAACTCTGGGATTGAAGGGGTTTCGAGATTGCCTTCATACCGAATGGCCCCATCAGGTCCGGAGAACCAAACCACTCTAGAACCATCTGCTCTGGGTTCCTCTGGGTAAATGGTGAAAATCCGATTATTTTGAAGCTCTTTGAAGGTATCTGTATTGCTCACCTCGTATTTCCCATTGACCTTATCAAAAACCACAGTACCTGAACCTCCATTAAAAAACAGTTTTCCATCGGTTGTTTCTTCAGGTCTTGAGCCCGGCCTGTCCCAGTTGATATATTCATCAAAAAAGAAAGTGCGTTCCTCAAAACGGTTAGCAGACTCATTAAAACCATAGGTTTTTTCCTTCTCACCGGAAAAAACATAAAGCTTATTATTAAAATAATTAAACCCAATTCCCGCATCGGGCAAACCTTCTTTGACTCCATAATTTATATACTCCGAGGCGTCAAAATCCAGCTTCCCATCTGTGTAGGCGGGTACCATTTTTATCATGACCCCATCCTCTTGGGTATCAGTCCAGAAGCTTCCGTCTTTTAGCTCTACGATGTCTCCACTGTTCGAAATAAGCTTGGAGGTTGAGGATTCCTCTACAAACTGACTCACCTTTTCGTCAAAATAAAAACTCCTCACACCCTGCTGGTGATCCACCAGAATGCGATTTGGATCCGATGTAGATTGATTGATACTCCGGGCTCTGAAGTCGTAATTAATGTTTTCCCGAACAGGTATAATGGAGGTCCCCAGAATTTCGTAGAGCCCAACCCCATTGGTAGCCGCATACAACCGGTTTCGGAATTCAAAGAAATTCCCGACCTGGCCCGTTGTCCCTGGAATCACTTTTACTTGGTTATCACCCTCTTCAAGATAGGCCACGCCATTATTGGTGCTGAGATACAGTATGCCTTTAAACCTATAGGTGGCAAAAACCGTGGTGGTCAGGCCCATGTTGGCATCCACGGAGGTGAAGGTTGAATTGAGGTTAACACTTGAAATTCCATTAAACAAGGGCATCCAAAGTACACCTCTGCTATCTACATAGGTAAAAGTTGCACTGCCATCCTGCAATCCGTTTTCTGTAGTGTATTTCTGGATAAACTTTCCATTGTGATCCATCATATACGCTCCATCGCCAAAGGTATTTACAACATAACTACCATTGTCCAAAGCCACCCCTGGTAAATAGAGTATTCCCTCAATCTCCTCATCAATTTCCGTTTTGAATGGGGTAAACTCCTTCCCATCAAACAGAAAAAAGCCTTGGGTTCTGGTACCGACGAGTACTTTATCATCATAAGGTAGCATGGAATAAATCCGTTCGCTGGCAAACTGCTCCCCTCCCGGAACCACTTCAAAGGTATCGTTATCTGTCAGTACACAAAGGCCTCTATCCCATATGCGTAAATAATAGACATCATCAACAATAGCCCCTACGTGGTAACCTTGTTCGGAGGTAATTACTTTAATGGATTCCCCATCCCAGCAGTACAGCTTGAATTCCGTCCTGAAGATGACCCTTCCCTTATAAAAATCAATCTCCCATACATCTGCGAATATTTTATGTTCTTCTGGAATTTTATCCAACAGGGAAACATACTCCATTTCTCCTGTTTCGCCAGGGATTAAAAATCCGAATTCCCCCTGACCACCAACATAAATCGTCCCCTTATCATCTTTAGCCAGGCTTCTGCTTGGTCCACTAACATCGAGCCGCCGCCAGTTGACCCCGTCGAATTGAAGGACATCTCCCTGGTTTGCGAAATACATAATACCATTATCGTCCTCTAGTGCCCACCAATTTATAGGTGCAGCCCCATATTCTTGATACTTATAATTGGTAATCAATGGCCTACCCACTTGTTCTTGGGCAATACTTGATGTAAAAAATGAAAAAATGAAAATAAGCGATAAGCAAAGGGTTTTACCCAAAGAAGTATTGTAGCGGTTTTCTTGCATGTTGGTTGGTATATTAATTACAGGTGGCGGGGAGATGCCCTGTTGATTCTAAATATACAAAATAATTGTTCATACGATCAATTCAATTTCAAATTATACATCGGTTTTAGGCAATCGACATATTTCCTATTCAAAATTTATCGATAATTATTTTAAAAGTTCCTTTTTTGTACCTTTAAAACTTTTCAAAAATCTATGAAGCAAATTACCAATTACATTGCACAACATAAAGACAGATTTTTAAACGAACTTATTGAACTTCTTAAGATTCCTTCAATTAGCGCAGATTCGGCATTTTCACAGGATGTGATCAATACCGCTGAAGTTGTCGAAAAGGCATTAATTGACGCTGGTTGCGACCTTGTTGAAATATGTGAAACCGATGGGTATCCCATTGTTTATGGAGAAAAAATTATTGATCCTAAGCTGCCAACTGTACTTGTGTATGGCCATTATGATGTTCAACCACCGGATCCATTAGATCTTTGGGATTCACCCCCTTTTGAGCCTGTAATCAAGGAAACTGAGGAACACCCAGAAGGAGCCATTTTCGCACGAGGGGCTAGTGATGATAAAGGACAAATGTACATGCATGTAAAAGCCTTGGAATTTATGGTCAAAACTAACCAATTGCCATGCAATGTAAAATTCATGATTGAAGGCGAAGAGGAAGTTGGAAGTGTAAATATTGCCCAATATGTTGCCAATAATAAAGAGAAATTAAAGAACGATGTTATTTTGATTTCCGATACCGGAATGATCAGTAAAGAATATCCATCGATAACAACTGGTCTGAGAGGATTAAGTTATGTGGAGGTTGAACTCACTGGCCCAAATCGTGACCTGCATTCGGGTATTTTTGGTGGTGCAGTCGCCAATCCCATCAATGTTCTAACGAAGATGATCGCAGCACTTCATGACGAAAATAATCACATAACCATACCAGGTTTTTATGATAAAGTAGAAGAACTTTCTTTGGAGGAAAGAGCTGAAATGGCAAAGGCCCCCTTTGATTTGGAAGCATATCAAAACGCGTTGGAGATTGACAGTATATATGGAGAAATGGGTTACACCACCAATGAACGGAATTCCATTCGTCCCACTTTGGATGTAAACGGAATATGGGGTGGTTATATAGGTGAAGGTGCCAAAACAGTGATTGCCAGTAAAGCGTATGCTAAAATATCAATGCGATTGGTACCCCATCAGGATTGGGAAGAAATAACCCAACTATTTCAGACTCATTTCAAGAGTTTGGCGCCCAAAGGCATAAAAGTAAAAGTTACTCCCCACCATGGTGGCCAAGGGTATGTAACACCTATAGATACCATTGAATACAAGGCAGCTGCTAAGGCTTATGAGGCTACTTTTGGCAAAACTCCCATTCCGCAACGAAGCGGTGGTAGTATTCCTATTGTTTCCCTATTTGAAAAGGAATTGGGTAGTAAAACCATTTTAATGGGTTTTGGACTGGATAGCAATGCCATCCATTCCCCCAACGAACATTTTGGTCTTTGGTATTATTATAAAGGGATAGAAACCATCCCCTATTTCTACAAGTATTTTACAGAAATGATGGCCTAAGGCCAATTAAATTAAAAAGCAATGACATTGCAAGCGCAGCGTAGCAATCTGTCGCTTTGGTAAAATGATTCAGCAGATTGCTTCGTCGGCATCAAACTATATGCTTATATGAACTTTCGTTTACCTTCTCGCAAAGACGTCTAAAAACAGTTGCTTCTATATTTTTTTAACGTACTTGGTAATAATCACAATTTGTTGCGGGCCTACTTTACCCTCAATAAATTCAGCATTTTCAGGATCAAGTGATATTCTACGCACTGCAGTACCTTGCTTGGCCACCAAACTGGAGCCTTTGACTTTTAAATCCTTAATAAGCACAACACTATCGCCAGTATTCAACACCACGCCATTTACATCGCGATGAATTATTTTATCACCTTCTGCAACACCTTCTCCCGTAGCTTTGGCCCAATTTAGATGCTTATCATCCAAGTACATCATATCCAGTAGGTCTTGTGGCCAACCT
>CAZYQR010000208.1:0-5249 GCA_964649755.1 uncultured Maribacter sp.
TCGCGCCCTGTTGTTCAGCGCTATTTCTGCTTTAGATGGAACAATCAATCCGCCCACTTTTTTTAAGGGAACATTTACATTCCCATAAAAATCTTTCTCCGCTTCTCCTTCAAACAATCCAGCCCTAATGAATCGCTTCACCAATCGGTCCTCCAAAGAATGATAGCTAATCACGCTTAACCTACCTTCTTTATTCAATAATTCAGGGACCTGCTCCAATAACTCCTTTATGACTTGAATCTCCTGATTCACTTCTATACGAATAGCCTGGTAAATCTGTGCCAGTATTTTATGTTCTTTATGTTTGGGTAAAAACTGCTTTAACACTTCTTTTAATTGTGACGAAGTTTTAATCGGAGTTTCTACCCTGCTGGTAATTATTTTATTGGCAATGGCATTTGCGTTTCGCAAATCAGCATACTGAAATAAAACCCTCCTCAAATCATCATACTTATAAAAGTTTACCACATCATAAGCAGAAACACTATTTTTTTTGCTCATTCGCATATCCAAATCAGCATCAAAACGTGTTGAAAATCCGCGCTCTGCCTTGTCAAATTGATGTGATGAAACTCCAAAATCCGCGAGGATACCATCTACTTTTCGAATGCCATAGAACTTTAAAAACTGGCTTATATACCTAAAATTTTCATTGATCAGTGTAAAACGATCATCATCAAACACGTTCATCAAAGCATCTTCATCCTGATCAAACGCCAACAACTTGCCCTTTGGGCCCAGTCTATTCAATATTTCTTTTGAGTGTCCGCCACCACCAAATGTCACATCTACATAAACGCCATCTTCTTTTATGTTGAGTCCATTTACAGACTCCATCAAAAGAACGGGGTTATGATAATTCATCTCCATCATCTCCCATTACCTCTTCGGCCAAACTCGCAAAGTCTTCTGCCGTTTCATCAATCACTTTTTCATAACTATCCTTATCCCATATTTCGACAATGTTTATTGCAGAACTCAATACCACCTCTTTCGTTATGCTTGCGATTGAAATAAGGTTTTTTGGAATCAACAACCTTCCGGTTGCATCAATCTCTATAACCTTTACACCCGCAGAAAATCTTCGAATAAAATCATTGTTCTTTTTTTTGAATCGATTTTTCTTGTTCATCTTTTCCATGAGCAAATTCCATTCAGCCATGGGATACAATTCTAAACAGGGCTGAAAAACCGACCGTTTTATTACAAAACCACTGTTCAGCATAGGCGACATCTGATTTTTTAAGGCAACCGGAAGCATTACCCTACCTTTGGCATCAGCCTTGCAATCGTATGTTCCTATGAAGCTTATCACCGCTTAACGTTTGGTTTTATTTAACAACTCAAATATATACAAATTATTACCACAATTTACCACAATTTACCACTTTATTGATAAATTACACTGTTTTAGTGCTTTAGGTTTTTCCAAAGACTAAAAAAAGAAACTAGGTTTTAGCCACAATTGTGAGGTTTTATTAATTGTTTATGGGACCCACTTTTCTAGCAAATGCAATAGAGAGGTATTTTAAGGAATTCCCTATATTTGCCAATTGAGACCAGAAGCATTCTGAATGGAAGAAAAGATTATTACAGAAGGTAAGTACCGCTATATTGAGAAGGGAGAAGGTACTCCTATCATTATTTTACATGGTCTTATGGGTGGGTTGAGTAACTTTAAAGGTGTATCTGAACATTTCCCGAAAAAAGGGTACAAAGTTTTGATTCCTGAATTACCAATTTACACCATGCCTTTATTAAAGACCAACGTAAAGAGCTTCGCCAAATATTTAGAAAGGTTCATAGAGTTCAAAGGACTAAAAGATGTGATACTTTTAGGCAATTCATTGGGCGGGCATATTGGCTTATTACATACCAAATTGTATCCAGAGATGGTAAGGGCCTTGGTCATTACCGGGAGTTCTGGCCTTTATGAAAGCGCTATGGGCGATGGCTACCCCAAGCGTGGCGATTATGAGTTCATCAAGAAAAAGGCCCAAGATGTATTTTACGACCCAGCTGTTGCGACCAAAGAAATTGTGGATGAGGTTTTCGCTACAGTGAATGATAGGGTAAGATTGGTTAAGACCCTATCTATTGCGAAAAGCGCCATTCGCCATAATATGTCTAAAGACCTTCCGAAAATGAGCACGCCGACGTGCATAATCTGGGGTGAAAATGACGCTGTTACGCCTCCAAATGTGGCCAAGGAATTTCATGAATTACTTCCAGATTCAGAATTATTCTGGATTAATAAATGTGGTCATGCGCCAATGATGGAACATCCCAATCAATTTAATGATATTCTCGACGCCTGGCTGGAAAAAAGAAATTTCTAAACCCACTTTCTAATGAAAATAAAGTCGGCTGACTTTGTGATGAGCAATTCCGATGTTGCCAAATGCCCTAATGAGCCCATACCCGAGTATGCGTTCATTGGGAGATCCAATGTAGGTAAATCATCGTTGATCAATATGTTGACCGAACGTAAAGGTCTCGCCAAAACGTCAGGAAGACCGGGGAAGACACAACTTATTAACCATTTTAAAATCAATGGAAATTGGTTTTTGGTAGATTTACCTGGTTATGGCTATGCGCGTGTTTCCAAAAAAAATAAAAAGACCTTTCAAAAATATATTACAGATTATTTTATTACGCGTAAACAATTGGTCAGTGCATTTGTATTGGTGGATGTTCGCCACGAACCCCAAAAGATTGATATGGAGTTTATGGAATTTCTGGGCGAAAACATGATTCCGTTCAGTATCATATTTACGAAAGTCGATAAATTGAAGCCCAAGGTCATTGAAAAAAATGTGGATTCTTATATACAGGAATTGCTTGATGGTGTTTGGGAAGAGGCTCCGAATTACTTTATTACATCGTCCTCAAAAAATATGGGCAGGGATGAAGTCCTCTATTACATTGATGATATCAACCAAAATTTCTTTCACGAAAACAAATAGTCAATTCAAATTCTTGATCTTATCAAACTGATCAATTCTTCCGCACTTTCCAGTTCTTTCAATTCATCAGTAGTAATAAACACCTCGAGATTATTATCAGAGATAGCCAAAACTATTGGAAAATCGAATTTATAACCAAATTTTGAAGCATATTGATTTTTAAATTCGTCCTTGTGTAAAAATTCCATTTCCAAGGAGGTCTCTTCCCTGAATTTCTTCCAAATTCTGTTTTCTGTAAATGCACCAAAAGTAATATCGCATAGATTGCATTCATAGGTACTTGGACTGAATATTTTGTGCGCACCATCAATAATCATATTACGCAGACCAGAATCTGCATTATAAACATGGATCAATTTTTCTTGCATCTAAATTCCTGTGTTTGATGTCTAAAATACTATATTTAATACTTATTGGTCTTTTAAAACTAGATGTACTTACACAAACCTGATTTAAAATAATTCTGATGAAAAAAATACTTGTATTCGCTGTATTCGCAATTTGCATTTTAAGTTGCGTGGATCAAAAGAAAGAACAAGTTCCACCAGTAATCGCACCTTTCTCAAATGTGGATACTTTAGCCATAAATGATTGGTGGAATCGCAAGGATAATCCCATTATAAATTTAAAAATAGGTCGGGATAGCGTTGTAGCCTTCGGAATTTATACGGTTTCAAACAGTACCTTGAAATTGAGTGCACAATTGTACCCACTCTATCCTGATGAGACCCGGGAAGTTCGATTAGAAATTGAAGAAAATGGACAATGGAAAGAACTCCAAAAACAAACAGTAAATGATTTAGGCTGGTCCACCTTATTTCGTATTGAAGATTGGGATAGTTCAAAAGACAAAAAATATCGAATTCTTCATGGCGCGAAAGCAAGTTTTGAAGGATTGATTCGTAAAGACCCAAAAGATAAAAGTGAAATAGTACTTGCTGCCTTGTCCTGTAATTCTAATCAAGATCGTGGCCTAAGGGAAAATTATGTCAGAAACATCAACCATCAAGATCCAGATTTAATATTCTTTGCGGGAGACCAATCCTATGACCATACAGAACATACAGCAGCCTGGTTAAAATTCGGTTTACAATTCAAAGAGACTTTCCGAAACCGCCCTTGTATTACTATTCCTGACGATCATGATATTGGTCAGGGGAATTTGTGGGGCGAAAATGGAAAAGTTTCCACGGCAGAAGGCAGTCCAGACGGCGGTTATCGCTACCATCCCCAATATGTGAAGATGGTAGAAAGGTGCCAAACTGCACATCTCCCTGACCCCTATGATCCTACGCCAGTTGAGCAAGGAATTGGTGTTTATTATACCAATCTCCTCTTAGGCGGAGTAGATTTTGCCATTTTGGAAGACCGCAAGTTTAAATCAGGGCCAGAAGGAAAGATTCCGCAACAAGGACCTAGACCCGATCATATTCGCAATCCTGAATATGACCCAGCATCAATAGATTTGCCTGGATTAAAGCTATTAGGGGAACGTCAATTAAATTTTTTAGAGGATTGGGGAAGCAAAAATATGGAAGCTGTCAAAGTAGTTCTCTCTCAAACGGGATTTTGCGGAGGTGCCCATATTCATGGGCAAATAGATAATCGCTTGCATGCCGATTTAGATTCGAATGGTTGGCCGCAAACAGGCAGGAACAAAGCTCTTGAGTTGATAAAAAAGGCCAATGCCGTACATATTGCTGGTGATCAACATTTGGCAACGGTAATTAAACAAGGTATCCGTGAATTTGGCGATGGTCCTTGGGCATTTGTGGTGCCAGCAATCGTAAATGATTATTACAGTAGATGGTGGTGGCCCGAAGATGAGAAAGCCGGTGAAAACCCAAACACCAATACTTCATTACCATGGACCGGCGACTATTTGGATGGATTTAACAACAAAATAAGCATGTATGCTTATGTTAATCCCGAAAGCAACTCAAAAGGTGGTGGCTATGGGTTGATTCGCTTTAATACTAGATCACTCGAGACAACTTTTGAATGTTGGCCTAGATATGTAGATGTTACCCTACCGGATGCCAAACAATTTGAGGGATGGCCCATGACGGTTGCTATTAATTAACGGAAGTTTTCTAAAATTAAAAAGCATCAAACATAGTTGAAGAAGTAACTGAAGAATGCCTACAAATGACCCTGTTTGAAGAATTTGTATTGGAAAAAGTCAATCAAGGACAATCTATAAAAGGGCTTTATCCATTCACCGATACACACATAAAAGCGATATTCGAGAAATGGAAAAAAGATAAGGCTTAGTACTTCTAT
>CAZYQR010000209.1:0-5230 GCA_964649755.1 uncultured Maribacter sp.
ACTTTGGTATCTTTTTTGATTTTATGTTTTTTCTAGTTCAAAGCTGGGGTCAAGAATGGTGGTCGATTATTGTTTAGAAAAAGAAAACTTATCATTAAGGCCTTGCCAGCTGATCTTCCAGATTTCTTTGATGTGGATATTTCTAAATTGAAAATTGGTGATAACATATCAGTAGAATCCTTGTTGAACGATGATTTCTCAATTTTACACCCAGAAAGTACCGTTGTAGTGCAGGTTAAAACTGCTCGTGAGGTCATTGAGGTTGAAGAGGAAGAAGAAGAAGAAGGAATTGAAGGAGCTGAAGGAGTTGAAGGAGCTGAAGGAGCTGAAGGAGCTGAAACCCCAGCTACAGAAGCCGCTGCAGAAAGCAAGGAATAAATCAGATTCAATGTTTGATAAAAAGCATCCCGTGTATTCGGGATGCTTTTGTATTTTTATGAAAATGCCTAAGTTATCATGTGTCAATTTTTAAAATTCCTTTTTGGCAATAATAAATCCTTATTAGAAGAAACAGACCACATGAAAAAGTTTTTAATTGTAGGACTCGGAAATATCGGTAGTGAGTATGCCGAGACGAGGCATAATGTCGGTTTTAAAATTTTGGACCAATTGGCAAATGAAAAGGAATTTTCTTTTGAAACTGCAAGGCTTGGTAATCTGGGTACTTTTAAAATA
Organism: uncultured Maribacter sp.; assembly: GCA_964649755.1. GTDB lineage: Bacteria > Bacteroidota > Bacteroidia > Flavobacteriales > Flavobacteriaceae > Maribacter_A. The sequence continues at coordinate 676 of CAZYQR010000209.1, forward strand.
AAAGGAAGAAGCGTACTTTGTCTTAAACCATCTACATATATGAACAGAAGTGGAAAAGCTTTGAAATATTGGATGGAAAAAGAGAAAATACCCCTAGAAAATCTCTTGGTGGTGGCCGATGATATAAATCTTGATTTCGGCACCATAAGGCTTAAGACCAAAGGTAGTGATGGCGGTCATAATGGACTTAAGGACATTCAATTGTTCTTGAACGCTACGAACTACAATAGATTCCGTTTTGGAGTTGGAGCCGATTTTGGCCAAGGAAGACAAATAGATTATGTCTTAGGCAAATGGAATGAAGAGGAAAAAAAAGCATTGCCTGAGCGCCTTGAAAAATCTACACAATTGATTAATTCGTTTATTCTTTCAGGTGTAAAAATCACCATGAACCAATTTAATGGCATTTAAAATCAAAGTACTTTAAATGTAAATATTCCGGAGTCAGAACTATTGCCTTCACTATCTTTTGTAATTACTTTCCAATAGTAGGTAGTATTTGAGGTTGCACTAACCTTTTCCGAATTCTCATCTAATGAAGGTGAGGCTATTAAAGTTTCGGGGGGAGTCGTGGTCGAAAAATAAAGTTCGTAACCGTCGATATCATTCTCAATATCCGTACCATCCCATTCCAAGGTTACTTCATTATTTATATCCTTAAATATAGACGCTCCATTTTTCGGCGAAATAACCTCTGCTGGGAAAGGGGCATATGTGGTCTGGAATCCCGCATTATAAAAACGCCAGGTTTCACTAAAGGCAGATTCAGTAACCTTAGAATTCAGAGATCGTACAAACCAAGAAAAGGGCTCTCCTTTGGCAATTGGCAATTTAGCTGAAATTGCAGCTGTACTGATAGTTTGGGTTATGTTAGTAATTAAATTGGTGACTCTGAGTTCATAGGTTTCAGTATGGTTTGAAGCCATCCACTGAAATTCTACTTCACTTGTAGACTGGTTTAAATCGCGCCCAGTGGTACATTCAGAATTTTTGTTTGGAAAAACCAACGTAACGATTTCTGGTGGCTTTGGACTGCTTTTATTTTTACATCCTATCAAAAGAACTCCAAATAACAATAGTATTATCGTTCTCATTGCTTAATTACTTTAGATGTTCCCTTAATATTTTCACCATTGAATTTGATAATATATATTCCCGAAGGATATATTGAGAAATCCAACGGCAATTCCAACCCATTAACTTGATACGATTGTGCTGACACCAATCTTCCGTCCACAGTGAAAATCTCAACAGCCACTTCTTCAACGTTCACCCCAAGAAACACAGTGGTAGTGCTAACAAAAGGATTGGGATATACAATAGCCTTCTCACTCAAGAATATATTCTCTTCATATACTCCTTGACAAGGTAAATTAGTAAATACCTTTAATGAATTATTGCCATCTTTCAAGTTGACAGTAATCTCTGATTCAGTGGTTTGGATTACTACCCCGTTCAACTCAATATTAAATAAATCAGAGCCCTGAAGTGTTAATACCGTTAGCTTGCCATTAAATGATGTTCTGGATGTAATGTTTAAAACATCAGGTTGGGTAATGACAACTTCAAAACAATGCTCTTCATAAACCAATGCCCCATCAGTACCTCCAATACAAACAGTATAATTCCCAGACATCAAATTACCTAGTGTATAGGTGTCTGTGAAATTATCAGAAACATTTACTCCATTCCCACTTACGGATATTTCATAATCAAGGGATTCCAAGGCTGTAATATTTATTGAACCATCATCACTATTTCTACAAGCTTCACTATTCAATGATACAGAAAAGTTATTGTTCGCGAACCTATAAACAGGACAACCGGTTAAATCAACTTCGGCTCCTTCTGGTGTTCCAAGACAAAGATCATCACCGTCATCAAAAACACCGTCATTATCTGCATCGGGCCTAAATGCACCTTCAACACAAATATCCAATGAAAAGGATTTTAACGCTCCACCATCAGAAGCAGCATTATCATTTATTTCCAAGGTCCACTCCCCCAAAATCGACTCGCCATTAAATGAACCTAACGAACCCAATGGCTTTACCATTCCACTAATTGCAGGGTCACCATTGCAATTGAAATTTGGGGCATCATCATCAAAAGTTGCATTAATATTCTGTAAATCACCACAAGAACTTGATAATAACACTACCGTAGTGCCTGCCGGGGAAATAAGTTTAACCACCAAATCGGCCAAGTATTCGTGATCCAGTTCAAGATTAACGTTTATATCTGCCAGAGTAATGTCATCGTAAAATGGAATTTTTGATGAAATTGTTGGTGTACCAGTAGCTGAAATATCAATTGGTAATCCTTCAGCAACGTTATTATCACAATTAAACTCTATCGTAGTGAAACTAAATGGCGTTGATAACACTCCTTCCCCACAACTGTTAATCGGTTTAACCCTCCAAAAATATTCGGTTTCATAGTTTAAATTGGAAGGGGTATACGAATTAGTGAAAACCGTATTTGCTTCAATAATATTGGTGAACGCTGCATCAGTAGCGACTTGAACATCATACGAAGAATAAGAGGCAGCATCTTCCCATTCCAAAAAGGTGTTTGCCGAAATATCTGTTCCTTCATCTGCGGGAGCTACAAGTACAGCATCAGGAAAAATAGCATCATAAACACTCAAATCCAATACGACTTGTTTTGTAATACTAGCAGAAGAAGCTTCTACTTCAATGGCATATAAGGCCTCTGGCACACCTCCTGTATTCGAAAAAGTGACGGTAACAGGAACGTTATTGGTTGCCGTCTCCGGAGAAAAAGTAATAATCAAACCCAATGGGGGGTTTGGAACACCAAAAGTCACCTCTTCACTGAATCCCAAATACGTTTCATAATCAAAGGTTGTGATTAAATCGTTTGGTTGACATACTTCATATTCAAGTTCAGCAAAGTTCAAAACAACTTCTGTTTCTTCAATTGTAAAATCTGAGGCATTTACTGCAAAAAATATATTGTCCCTTGCTTTAACCATAATACGGGCAGTGGTTGTTGGGTTTCCTGGTAATACTATCTTATGGTCCCCATCATTAAGAGCATTTTCCGCTAAGGAGATTGGAAATGTCATCCCCCCATCAATTGACAATAAAATATCCACCGACTGCACATTTACAGGCGCTTTATCTGTATTTGCCACATCCCAAGTAACATTTTGAACCGTCCCCGCAGTATACGTTTGACTTGTTGCTTGCGAAATCACATGGAATGGTCCTGCGCTGTTGACTACCGAAACATTCATCAAATCTGATACTACTTGACCACCTCCAATTGCATTGTCCCTTACTGTCAAGGCGAAATTCATTTCCCTTTCCACATCGGAGACTGTCTCCCAAGCAGAATTCACAGGAGGGTTTGTTTGGGTTAGGTTACCAATTAAAACACTTTGCAACTTTGGAAAATACCGGGTTGAATCAGTTGATGGCCGTTGTGACCTAAAGTTCGCACCACTTGGATTCGTAGGCCCAAATGCTGCTTGAGTTACTACTCCATCATCTATTTGTTCCCAAGCATAGGTAAGAATATCGGTGGTATCAATATCGGTGGCATTTCCTGTCAACGCGAATGGGGTGGATTTAGGAATAACAAAATCCCCTATTGGAACAATCACTGGAGGTGTATTAACAAGGCTGGTAATCTCTGCGCAATTCACAGTCTCCAAATACTCGGAAATTTGAAATATGCTGTGATAATGAAAATAATCATCGCCATTTAATGCAACATTGTTTACGCCGGTAATTCCGGCATACCCCATTATTGTGGTTCCACTTCCAGGTTCTGCTTGTACTTGAGTCCCCTCCGATTCAAACGACCAAGTATGGTTAGCCCCGAACTGATGTCCCATTTCATGGGTAACATAATCCAAGTCGTAAGCATCACCTACGGGATTTTGATTTGCAGCGTAACCGCTTCCTTTTTTATTATCTACACATACAGCACCTATAAAACCTGCATTTCCATTGGCCTCATCCTTGTGAAACAAATGTCCAATATCATAATTTTCTTCTCCAATGTTGGTCGTTAATGTGTTTTGTACTTGTGTATTCAAGTTCCCATCGTAAGGGTCTGTTTCAGGATCCGTGAAGATAACGGCGTCCGTATTGGAAACCAATTCCAAGGTAATAGCCAAATCAGTTTCAAAAATTTCGTTTATCCGGGTAACAGTGGCATTTATTGCAGCCAATGCATCAACCACCGAACCACCATGATAAGCAGTATATTCGCCAGAGGCGGATACCGCAAGTCTGAACTTTCGAAGCTGCTGATCATCTACCTGTTTTGAAGCTAGACCAGACTTATTTTGCGCTATTGAACTTTTGGTCATGCAAATGAACGCTTCATTCACCAACGTTTGGCCATCACGATTATATATCACATAGTTCCCTTCAGGTGTTTTCTGCAAGTATGTGTTGCCTTTTTTATTGGCATGAACAATCATTGCCTGCACTCCTTTGTGAGAAACGCTAAAACGTATCTTGTCTTTTCTATTCTTTAAACTATACCCTGAATATGATTTTATATTAGGGTATTTTGC
>CAZYQR010000210.1:0-5203 GCA_964649755.1 uncultured Maribacter sp.
AAACCCTCCGCCTCCGCTAGTCGGAGCCACCCTGCCTGCCGGCAGGCAGGCTCCCTTTTTCTAAAGGGAGGAGCTTTTAATTTATCTTATCGTAAAGTTTTAGAAGACAAAATTATCCTTGATTTCCTTTAAAACAGATGATAAATTTTCAAAAACCATTTTGTTCTCAAAACGAATTACCCGGAACCCTATTTCTTCAAAATAAGTGGTTCGCTTGGCATCGTATTCTTCTGTGGTGGGATTCAAATGGACTTCGCCATCCAATTCAATAATCAGTTTTTCTAAAGCACAATAAAAATCTACAATGTAATTCCCGATGCTATGCTGCTTGGTAAATCTTCTGCCTTCAAGTTGTCTTGCCTTTAAATATTTCCAGAGGAAAGCCTCTGCCGGAGTTAAGTTCTGGCGCAATTCTCTTCTAAAGTCTGCTAGTTCTTTTTTGGTATGTAACTGTTTCCTCTTCATAGATAATTCTGAAAAATGTGTTCCCCTATTTAGAAAAAGAGGGGAATGAATTCCGCCCTTGGCGGAAGAAAGGGGAGTTTGATTTTATTAAAAGAAAGTCAAACCCTTTGACTGACACTTTACGGTGTGGGCCACATCACAACATCTAAAAGCAGGGAACCCCTGGCCATTTGGGTTTAAGGATATGAGCCTACTCCAAACTTTTAAGAAATTCAAGGCTTTGTGGTACCTGTTCTACTACTCTAGAGCATTCATCTTCGATGAACATGTATTCAACACCGAGTTCCATTCCTCTTTTAACGATTCCTTCAATATCTACTTGTCCTGTACCTAAAACCACATTGGTCTCAACATCTTCATGTCCTGTATTATTACCAACAACTCCTTTTTCCATATCCTTTAGGTGGAACAATACGAATTTGTCAGGATATTTATTAAGCAAGGTCATTGGATCAGCCCCACCATGTTGCACCCAATATACATCCATCTCAAATGCAAAATTATTGGCATTCTCAGCCATATAATCGAACAAAGTTCCGTTTTCATAAGGTCTAAACTCATATCCATGGGCGTGGTAAGCTAAGGTAATCCCAGCATCCTTCAATAATTTACCTGCTGTATTAAAAACGGCAACAGCCTCTTTGACTTTATCTATATCAAAATTGTTGCCATTATGGGGAATCCATGCACACATCACATATTTGGCACCGAATTGTTTGGCACTTGCCATTGCCTTTTCAGGATTATCCCTTAGATCGTCATAAGAGGCCCCAACGCTAACGACATCCAAATTATATTGGTTCAATAAAGCATCAAACTCATTGAAAGAAAGCCCGTAAGTATCACCTCCTTCCAAGTTGGTCAAACCCCAATCGCTAATGGTCTTTAAGGAGCCAGATACATCTTTCTTGAATTGGTTACGTAGGCTGTATAGCTGAATCCCAAATTCCTGGGCACTCATTTGTTGTATGCTCATTTGAAAAACTATTAGGGCAACAACAATTCCCACTATGTTTTTGAACATTTTCATTTTAATATAATTTGCTTGATTAAGTCAATAGATTTCCTTCATCATCCCATTCAGCAACGATCCCTCTTTTACTTTGATCAACGCATTTTGCTATCCATTCGGGATCATAGGATACACCATGTTGCTCTAATACATCTTCAGGCACACCATCCCAAACATTCGGTTGATTGCCCTTATAACCAAGATCCTCAATTCCCATTTTTGTAGTATAGTAACCACTGAGGGTTAAATTGCGCATCAAATCGAAAAACTGAATCTCCAAAGGCCTTTCACTACTCGGAACTTTAGCATCATAATAGGTAATCGTATCCAATACCTGTTTTTGTTGCGGCTCTGGGGTTACTTTGAATTCAGTACCAAACTCGGTATTGGTCCTATGGTCCAACCACATTAGACCTCCCCTCAATGTCACTTGCATCTCTGGAATATCTTTAGCCATAAACTCGATAAAAGCAGGAACTTCTGCATCGTTTGCACTCCCGAAATTATCATTGGCCGGCAAAATCAAGTCACATAAAATCGCTACGGTTTCCAATTCATGGGCATTGAAGAATTGTTCGGCTTCCAGTTTTATAATTTCTTCTCTCTCTTTGGGAGTTCTCCCATATTTATATCCATAACCTTTTAGTTCGTTGCCCTCAGCAGCCTTGCTCTCCACTTCAGGTTTACATCCGTGCACTACTAATCCTGCGGCTGCACCTCCCAATAATATGGATTTTATACTTTTCCGTCTATCCATTTTTAGATGTTTTGTTGTTTCAATTGTTCAATAATATAATCCGATGCCCTCCATGATAGTGCCAAAATGGTCCAAGTACAGTTTTTATCGGCTTGTGAAGTAAATGGCCCTGCATCAACAATAAACACGTTATCTACATCATGTAATTGATTGAATTTATTGGTTACTGATGTTTTGGGATCATCGCCCATACGAGTGGTACCGACCTCATGAATAATCGCACCTGGATTCAACAAGCCATAATCCTGCTCTTTTGTTGGTTTTGCCCCCAAAGGTTGGCCTCCCATATTATGGATAATTTGCTCAAAAGTATCCTGCATATGCTTGGCCTGATTACGCTCAAAATCAGACCACTTATAATTGAAACGAAGTACTGGAACACCAAATTCGTCCACTGTGGTAGGGTCAATCTCACAGTAATTATCCTTTCTGGCAATAGATTCTCCACGACCACTGAATCCAACGAGTGAACCATAATATTTTTTGGCATCTTCCCTGAGACTAGGACCATAGCCACCAGTTGGAAGTTCAAAAAACTTGTTGAATTCATTAACATTAAAACCAAATCCGTAAGATGGCATTCCCATTCCTCCCCAAACCTCTATATGATACCCTCGGGGAAAATCGAGTTTGCTATTATCTCCCCACCAAGGTGAATACACATGCATTCCTCCTACGCCATCTTCATTATAAGAAGTCTTCCGGTTCATTAAATCAGGAACAAACCCTACACTACCAGCACCAGTGGAATCATGCAAATACTTGCCTACATGATCACTACTATTACCCAATCCATTAGGGTGCTGCTTGCTTTTGGAGTTCAACAAAATCCTTGCTGAGCTGCATGCCGAAGCAGCCAGTACAACTATTTTCGCCTTTAATTTATATTCTTTACGATCATCTTTACTGATGTATGATACGCCAGTGGCCTTACCTTCTTCATTAGTGGTTACCTCACGAACCACAGCGTTGACAAAAATCTTTACGCGCCCACCACTTTTCTGGGCAGGAAAAATTAAACAGCTACCAGCTGAGAAGTCGGCATATACCGAACATGAACGACCACATTGTCCACAATAAAAACAAACCCCTCGATCATCGTTTATTTTTTTGGTCAACATGGACATTCTACTGGGAATGACTGGAATATCAGATTTCTTAGCGCCATTGATATAAAAAAGCTCATGCAATCTTGGTTTTGGTGGTGGAAGAAAAAAGCCATCTGGGTCGTTCGGGAGCCCTTCCTTCGTTCCAAAAACTCCAATCAATTTATCAACTTTATCGTAATAAGGTTTTACATCTTCATAACTAATAGGCCAATTATCTCCGTGACCATCCACATCTTTGTGTTTAAAATCCTTTGGGCCAAATCTTAATGAAATACGTCCCCAATGATTGGTCCTGCCGCCAAGCATGTGTGACCTGAACCAATCAAACTTTGTGCCCTCAGTGTGGGTGTAAGGCTCCCCTTCAATTTCCCATCCGCCATATGCGGCATCAAAATCACCAAAAGGACGCGTTGTATTAGCACCACGTCTCGGTGATTCATACGGCCATTTAAATTGGGTCATTTGTTCTGGGTTCTTTGGGTCAAAGAAAGGCCCGGCCTCTACCACAGCTACATTAAAACCTGCATCTGCCAGTTGTTTAGTTGCCATACCGCCTCCTGCACCTGAGCCTACAATAATGACGTCGTATAATTCTGATGATTCTTTTATTTGCATAAATAGTTTTTAGCTAATGCCCCAAGTTAAAAATTTAATAATTCATAGTTGCCATTTTTCGGACAATCTGATAGGCGTATTGATAGATTTGAATTAAAACGATAATCTTTTGACAAAATAGGATTAAAGGACCAAATCATTTAAAGTGATAATTCACCAATACGACCCTGATATTCCTATAAAATCGTTGTTATTTTAGAAAAATCATTCCTATATTGGGTAGGTGTCCTTTTTTTATTCTTTCTAAAAACCCTATTAAAATTGGCTATGCTATTAAAGCCACAGATAAAGGCAATTTCAGATATACCCAATTCTTTCTCTATTAAGAACTTAGAGGCATAGCCTATTCTGACTTCGTTCAGATAATCAACAAAAGTCTTCCCCGTTCTTCTTTTAATAAATCGGTTAAAGGAAACATTGCTCATATTCACTAATTCCGCAGCTTCTGAGAGCGTGATTTTCTTTGCATAATTTTTTTGAACAAAATCATAAAGCACCTTTATTTTATTGCCATGCTCATAATTCATCGGCTGCACACTCAAGGTAGATAATAATCGTTGATTACGGGAAATGGCCAAATCGTGCAGCATGGAAAAGAGTTCCATAAAATTATCCATTCCTCCCATTTTCGACACCTTTAAAATCCTTTCCTTTAATGCAATCGAAGTATCTCTTGAAAACAATATGCCATGGGAAGAACGCTCAAACATTTCCTTGATAGGGCGCATTACGCTTCGGTTTAAAAACACATCATTAAACAAATCATTATGAAACTGTATCGTAACTTCCCGTATCTTTTTATTCGTGCATTTATGTTGTTCCCAAACATGGTGTAAGTTGGCGCCAATAAGCACCAAATCAATATCATCGATTTTTTCGATGCTATCACCAACCATTCGACGAGCATTTTTCCCATTTAGCACAAAGTTTAGCTCCATTTCAGGGTGAAAATGCATAGGGTAATCAAAATATTCCTTGGTCCTATCTTCCACAAGGAAACTATCCTCTGGCGATAACGGAACTATCTCTCTGTGTATTTTCTTAAGAATATCCAATTAAAAAAATTGTTTGTGAAATTATTTAGCAACTATATGATAAAATACTACCATAACAATAATAGTGATTTTCATAGCTTTGAAAACATTAATCATGCATTTCAAGTGTTTTATAAAGGGTATTGGGAATTTGGACACTAAATTATACTGATTCTTAAAGAAAAGCGCTTCAAACGAATGCGTACTATTG
>CAZYQR010000211.1:0-5174 GCA_964649755.1 uncultured Maribacter sp.
ATTTAAGTGGTAAATGTGATTCTATTCATACTAATCAAAAAACGGGAATTACACAACTAATCAATAACCCTATTCTCTGGAACGGACCTAACCAGATGACTGGGGACAGCATCCATCTAAAATCTGATTTGAAGACCGAAAAAATGGATTCCCTTAAGGTCTTGAACAATGCCTTTATCATTTCACTGGACAGCGTGAGCATGGAGGGATATAATCAAGCTAAAGGCAAAGATTTATTTGGCAAATTCAAGGATAACCAGCTCAAAGTCATCGATTTAATCAAAAATACAGAGGTTATTTATTATATGTACAATGATGATGATGAACTCATTGGTATAGACAAGACTATCTGCAGTGCTATTCGCATAACCATGGCTAATAATGATATTGAGGACCTTACCTTTTTCACTAATCCTGACGGTGATATTTATCCCGAAATCGAACTTCCTGAAAACAGTAGAAAATTAAAGGGTTTTATTTGGCGTGGTGATGAACGCATCCTTACCAAGGATGACATTTTTGATGAAGATGACAATAACATAATTTTACCGGTAATAGAAGGAATTAACAATCCCATGGATATTGAAATGGAGACCTCCCCGACCGAAAAAGAAAAAAGATTTCCAGATTCCAAAAAAGAATCAAAAGCGGATAAAATTGCGCAGCAAGAAAAAGTTAAACCAACCAATGATACTGAAACCAAGGAACGTTATGAGGAAGTACCCATCGAAGATGACCTTAGCTCAGGATATTATCTGATTGCCAAAGTTTATAAAGACAAGGTTAATTATAAAAAGTTCATTAGTAGCCTAAAAACACAAGGGTTACAGCCCAATCACTTTTACCGTAGCTTTAACAAGTTTTATTACGTGTATTTGGATCGTTATGATTCACTTGATAATGCCAAAAAAGCCCGGGATAGCCGGTTTAGTGGACATTATCAGGATACAACATGGATTTTTAGGGTTTTAGATAAATAATGACCCTCATGAAGGAAGACTTTCTAAAATATCAGACGCAAACTACGCCCCACCCATTGGCCTTACAAGTATCGCATGCCAAGGGCAGTTTTATATATGATATTGAAGGAAATGCACATCTTGACTTTATTGCAGGCGTCTCAGCTTGCAGTTTGGGGCATTGCCATCCTAAAGTCATAAAGGCAGTAAAAAATCAGCTTGACAAATACATGCATGTGATGGTGTATGGCGAATTTATTCAAGAACCCGCGGTGGCGTATACAAAACTATTGGCATCACTTCTCCCCGCCCCTTTGGAAACCACCTATTTGGTCAATTCCGGGACAGAAGCTATTGAAGGTGCCCTAAAGTTAGCGCGAAGATATACCGGTAGATCTGAAATAATTTCAGCAAATAAGGGGTATCATGGTAATACCATGGGAAGTTTAAGTATTATGGGCTTCGAGGAGCGTAAAAGTGCTTTTAGACCTTTGATTCCCGATATTTCTTTTATCGATTTTAATTCCGAAAAGGATATCCAAAAGATAACTAATTTGACTGCGGCGGTTGTGCTAGAAACAATACAAGGGGGAGCCGGCTTTATTGAGCCTCAAAATGGGTATTTGAAAAAGGTAAGAAGGCGATGTTCTGAAGTTGGGGCTTTATTGATTCTGGATGAAGTTCAACCCGGGTTTGGCCGTACTGGTAGTTTATTCGCCTTTGAACATTATGATTGTATACCAGACATTTTGGTAATGGGTAAGGCAATGGCCTCTGGACTTCCTGTTGGTGCCTTTACAGCATCAAACGTGATCATGTCTACTTTACAAGATAACCCCAAACTTGGTCATATAACAACTTTTGGAGGTAATCCGGTAATTGCATCGGCTTGCTTGGCAACATTAAAAGAAATTACAGAAAGTGATCTTATCGCCGGATCTTTGGCCAAGGAAATAGTACTGCGAAAGTTATTAAAACATAAGTTTATCTGGGAAATAAGAGGTAAGGGACTCATGTTGGCTTTGATTATGGAAAGCCCTGAAATTGCAGATTATCTTATTTTATCTGCGGCCAAAAAGCACCTTATTTTATTTTGGCTTTTATTTGAAAAAAAGGCAGTGAGAATATCGCCTCCACTTACAATTTCCTATGATGAAATCGAGAAAGGCTGTCAAACCATTCTTGAAGTATTGAACGATTACAAACAATAATTTGTTAACTAATTTGTTAATAATATAGCCCAAGTCGGGAATTATAAGAGTCTCAAAAGACTATTTTTAATTCCATAGTTTAACCAAATAGTTCCTATGGCGTTAGATGCCAACGAAAGGCCAAAACAGCCGATTGCAAAGTTTGAATCAATGCTTAAGACAGATGATGTCTACTTCTTTGATGCAGAAGACTTTGAAGACATTATTCATCACTATCTTAATCATGGTAAAATAGCATTGGCAAAAAAGGCTATTAAGATTAGTTTAAAGCAACATCCAGAGTCCATAGAACTCAAACTATTGGATGTGGAAGTGCTTGTATTCGAGAATAATCTTGATATGGCCGAGCAACTTTTGGACAAACTTCAAATAATTGATAGTGCCAATGAAGAGATATACGTACAAAGAGCGAATATCTATTCGAAAAAAGACAATCATGAAGCCGCTGTTACTTTACTGAAAAAGGCACTTGAACTTTCCGAGGATAGTTACGACATTCATTCTCTATTGGGTATGGAATATCTTTTTATGGATGACTTTAAACTTGCCAGGGAAAGTTTTATGAAATGCGTGGGATTCGATGAACAGGATTATTCATCACTATACAATGTCATTTATTGTTTTGAATTTTTGGAGGACTTCGAAGGCGCAATTGTTTATCTCAACGACTATTTAGAGCGTAACCCATATAGTGAAGTAGCCTGGCATCAATTGGGCAAACAATACTTTTCCAAAAGAATGTTCGATGAGGCATTAGCAGCGTTCGACTTTGCCATTATTTCTGATGACTCCTTTATTGGCGCCTATTTTGAAAAAGGTAAAGTGCTAGAAAAATTAGGCAAGTTCAATGAAGCCATTGAGAATTATGAGACGACTATAAAGATTGAAGATCCAACATCACATGCATATCTAAGGATTGGAAAGTGTTATGAACGGTTATGTAATGATGAAATGGCTAAATATTACTACTATCAAACGGTGCATCAAGACCCATTGCTGGATAAGGGTTGGTTGGCCATAACCGATTTCTATTTTAACAACAAGGATTACGAAAAAGCCCTTTACTATATAAATAAGGCTTTGAATATTGATGGCGATAATCCTACGTATTGGAAGAAATGTGCTAGAATAAATACAGCTCTTAAGAATTATGATCAGGCCGATTTTTCTTTTAAACAGGCGGTTGACTTAGGTAATTATGAATTAGACACTTGGCTGAGTTGGGCCAGTGTTGCCAAAGAGAATAAGGACTACGATGCCGGACTACATATTTTGGCACAAGGTCAAGAGTTTTATCCTGAAAGTGCAGAAATCTTATATAAAACTGCAGGTTTTCATTTATTGGCCAATGATAAAATAAATGCCCGTATACGATTAATAGACGCCTTGAAAAATAATTCAGAAAAGCTTCAAATGTTCCAAGTAGAGTTTCCCGAGTACTACGAAACAGAATGGGTCCAAAACATTATAACAATCAACAAAAGAGCTTCTAGATAAATAAACTATTTTTGCTTTTTTGTTTATGGGAAATCGAAACTTGCTCCAGTATATTATTATTACCCTAAAGGGAATCGCTATGGGTGCAGCTGATGTGGTTCCTGGGGTTTCCGGAGGAACAATAGCATTTATTTCAGGTATTTACGAAGAACTCATCACCTCCATAAACAATATAAATCCTTCCGTAATCAGGATTTGGAAAAAAGAAGGATTCAATGCCTTTTGGAAAAAACTGAATGGTAATTTTCTTGTAGCCCTGTTCCTAGGGATATTTATCAGCCTTTTTTCACTTGCCACATTGGTAAGCTGGTTGCTCGAAAATGAACCCGTTTTACTGTGGTCCTTCTTTTTCGGATTAGTAGCTGCCAGCATATTTTTTGTAGGAAAAGAAATAACCAGATGGTACATGGGTACGGTCATCATTCTGATTTTAGGAGCTATAATCGCATATTTTATAACGACCTTACCAGCATCTGAAAATGCAACAAGTCTCCCCTACCTTTTTATGTCAGGGGCTTTAGCTGTTTGCGCAATGATTTTACCTGGCATCTCGGGTGCTTTTATCTTGGTTTTGTTAGGATCTTACAAAACTATATTGGATGCGGTTCACGAGAGAAACATTCAAGTCGTTTTAACTGTGGCAATAGGAGCAATTTTTGGTCTATTGAGTTTTGCCAAACTCTTAAAATGGATGTTCAGTCATTATAAAAACCTCACCTTGGCACTCTTAACTGGATTTATTTTAGGTTCATTGAATAAAATATGGCCTTGGAAATTAGTGCTGGAGACCAAAATCATTGGCGACAAAATCATTCCTTTAAAAGAACAAAATGTGTCTCCTTTTAACTTCGAGGGCGATTCACAATTAATGTTTGCCATTATCGCTGCGATCATTGGTTTTTCACTTATTTTTATACTTGAAAAATTAGCCTCAAAAAAATAATGGATTACCCACATGTACGAACCTAGAACATTTATTGACAAATTGTTTTTGGTCCTTAAAGGGCTTGGAATGGGTGCGGCCAACAAGGTTCCCGGGGTTTCTGGCGGTATTGTGGCATTTGTTGGTGGGTTTTATGAAGAATTCATCTATTCACTTCAAAAAATAAATCTAAAGGCCATAAAACTTTTATTCAACGGAAGGTTTAAGAGTTTTTATCGCTATGTTAACGGCCAATTCTTAACGCTCCTTATTTTTGGAATGTTACTCAGCTATTTCAGCGTTTCGAAACTTCTCGATTATTTTTTGGAGCGTAAAGAGCTTTTTGTATGGGCTGCTTTTTTCGGAATGATCTTGGGATCTATTTATTACATTTCAAAAGATTTTAAGCATTGGAATAGAAATACGGTAATAGCAGGTGTTTTAGGTTTTATTGTAGGTATTTCAATAAGTTTTTTAAGCCCCGCAAGAGAAAATGACAACCTCTGGTTTATTTTTATATGTGGAATAATCAGCGTATCAGGAATGACCCTTCCAGTCCGCCGGGTACTATTTCTCCGTTGATTA
>CAZYQR010000212.1:0-5149 GCA_964649755.1 uncultured Maribacter sp.
TATCTACCTTTTTAATTTCAATTATCGCTCGTGCTTTTCCGTCAAAATCCGTTACGATACTTTTTGTTCCTATTTTTGGTAAATCGGCCTTAGCTTCTTCATAAAAATAATATAAATTGGAACCTGCTTGCTTTTTTCCGCTTAGAATCAATTTCGCTAACCGATTTGCGTCTTCTTCATTATTATGAAAATAATCAGAGTCTGGTAGTTCGTCTTTGTAGAATTCGGGATTTGATTCGGTAAAATTGTCCCACATTTCATAAACGGTTTTGTCAATTCCGTTTTCAGTTTTTGTTTCGCTTTTACAGCTAATTAAAATCAAAAATAAAATGATTGTTAAATGTCTCATAGTTTCTTCGGTATTAATGACAACTATTAAATATAAATCAGCAATGATTTATCTCTCTTTTAAATGAACAATTGAATTATCCTTTATTTAAACTTTAGTTTTAGCTCAATTCTTTGTTAACTGCTGGCTTTATTTGGTCTTATTTTCTTTTCAGAAATTGACATTACTATACTTTTTGGTCGAGTATTATTGTCCATTAATTGGCTATTTAATTTTTTTGAAATCCCGACTGCCTCCCAAATCATATTTTTTATGTCCTCTTTTGGGAAAGATTCGAAATCCTTTAGTGAAATATGTCTTATCAATTTTCCTTTTCCGTTCAATTTTACGTTCGAGTTTGTCAATTCCGCTCCGCGATTAAATCCGAAGTTTACGTGTTGTGAATAAACTGCAATATGGCAAAAGGCGTCTTTTAATTTTTCCGATTTCGAATAAGCCATTGCAACAGCATTGTAGTTGTCCCAAATCAACTCATTTGCTCGTGGTACCAAATCGGTTATAAAATCTCGTAATTCTATTGTCAGTTTTTGAATTCCTTCATCATAAGGATGTATGAATTTTTTAAGTTGAGGATTTGGTTTCATTTCTGTTTTCAGATTGCAGGTAACAATTGGATAGCATCGTTGATGAGATCTTAAATATATGTCTAAGTTAATAATCCTTTAATTGAATTTTCATAATGTTTCGGCTAAGATCTTGCCGATTAAACATCCAATATATGCAATCCCATTTTCAACTTCCAATAGGGTATTTTCTCTTCGAAATAATCGAAATACGTTTTTAATCCTTCAGTATCGGGCAAGTCTATTTTTGCTTTTTCAATTTGGGAAAGTTCTTCAGAGGTGATAAAATGAAGCATGTCTACATCTTCCCCTTGGGCGTGCATTTTAATCAAATGACTGTAGATTGTATTTTCTGTAAGCTTTCTTTTTTGAGCAATTTCCGAAGGAGATAATCCGTTTTTGAACAAACTATACGACTGTTGGTGGGTCGGCGTTTTTGGTGTAGCGATTTCCACATGAGCTGCTATTTCTTTAAGAAACATATCGGCATACTTTTCTAACTTGGCTTTTCCTACTCCCGATACTTCAGCGAACGCTGATCTTGTCGAAGGTTGTTTGGCTTCCATATCTTTTAAGCTAGCATCACCAAAAACAACATAGGCAGGAACTCCTTGTTCTTTCGAAATTTGATACCGCAGTATACGAAGCTTTTCGAAAAGGTCATTTTTACCCGATTTCGTTCTAGTTTTTTGTTCTACCAGTTTCTCCACTTGATTTAGAATCGCCAACTGCACTGGTTTTTTTTCATATAAAACCTCTTTTGCCAAAGGCGTTAACGCAATACGACTATGCTCTCTAAAATTAATTTCGAGGACTCCTTGATTGAGTAACTGAATAATATATTGTTGCAAATCTTGCCAAGAGATATCTTTGACCACCCCAAACGTTTTAATATTTTGATGCCCCTTTTCAGATACTTGTGCATTTTGTGCTCCACGAAGTACATCGATTAGCATTCCCATAGGTTCCTGCTCTTTCATTCGTACTACACACGAGCATATTTTCTGCACCAAAACGGTAGCGTCAAAATAAGAAGGCGGAGCTTTACAGATATCACAGTTACCACAGCCTTCAGTTACATGCTCACCAAAATAATTAAGGAGCGCAATACGGCGACAGCTTAAGGCTTCTGCATATTGCTGCATTCGTTCTAATTTGGCATATTGTACCTCAGCATTAGCACTTTTATCAATAAACTTTCTAAGTTGTACCACATCCGCATAACTATAAAAAAGCAAGGTATGGGCAGGTAAACTATCACGACCTCCACGTCCAATTTCTTGATAATATCCCTCTAGATTTTTAGGTAGATTGTAATGCATGACCCAACGTACATTGCTCTTGTCAATCCCCATTCCAAATGCGATTGTGGCACAGATAATTGGAGTACGGTCATTGATAAAATCTTCTTGCACCGATGTTCGAAATTGAGTGTCCATTCCTGCATGATAAGCTTTCGCATTGTATCCTGAATTGCGAAGCTTCTCCGCTAGCATTTCGGTATTCTTTCGACTCAAACAATAAATGATGCCGCTTTCGTTTTGATGCCCTTCCAAGAAATTTAAAATCTGCTTGATACGATCTTGCCCAGGTCGCACATCTAAATATAGATTGGGTCGATTAAAAGATGTTAGATGTCTCTCCGCTTCCATAATTGAAAGCTGCTCTACAATATCATCTTGGGTGGCTTTATCGGCAGTTGCTGTCAACGCTATCACCGGAATATTCGGAAATCTCGATTTCAAACTCCCCAGTTGGGTGTATGCCGGACGAAAATCATGCCCCCAAGAAGAAATACAATGCGCCTCATCAATAGCAAAAAGGCTGATCGTAATGTCTTGAAATACGGCATCAAACTGAGCAATGCTTTCTGGTGCTACATAAAACAATTTCAAAGCTCCGTTTTTGAGTTCTTGAAACGTTTTTTGTTGTACTTCTTGTGGTTGTGAGCTATTAATGTAGGCAGCAGCGATTCCGTTAGCACGCAGTACATCAACCTGGTCTTTCATCAAAGCGATCAATGGGGAGATCACTATTGCTGTCCCCTCTAGTGTCAAAGCAGGCAGTTGAAAGCAGAGCGATTTACCACCGCCCGTAGGCATAATAGCCAAAACGTCTTTTTTTGCAAGCAAGTCTTCCATCACCTCCAACTGGTTCGGCCGAAAGGAGTCATAGCCAAAGTGGGTTTTTAGAAGGGGTAAAAGTTGTTCTTTGTGGTCAATTTCGAGCATAGCGGTCAAAGTTATGGAATGTAAATTAATTAAATAATTGAAGGAGCCGAATTGACTCCTCCAATACCTCAATGAGGTTTAAAGAAAACCTATTTCCCCAACATCAAAAGCTCAATACATTTTATTTCAGTAATGTATCTTTTTTCACCTTCTTTGGTTTCATATATGCGGTGGGTCAATTTCCCTTCAATGGCGACCTCATTGCCTTTAACTAAATAGTTCTCTACAATCTCGGCTGTCTTTCCCCAGGCCGCTACATTATGCCATTCTGTATCTGTTACCTTTTCACCCTGGGCGTTTTTGTATGATTCATTTGTGGCGATAGAAAATTTGGCAAGTTTAGTGCCACTATCCAAGGTTACTATTTCTGGGTCATTACCCAAGTTCCCAATCAACTGTACTTTGTTTCTAAGTGCGTTCATGATAAATTGTTTTACGTGTTAAACAGTTAATACTATCGAACCTCCTTGATCCGACAGGGCAAACATAAAACGTGATTGAAAGCGTATTCGGTTGCAAAGTACTTACTTTCGTTTGTAAACGGTTGTTGTCGTTTGTAAACTCTTTAATTGCTAATTATAAGGCATCTATATACATTAAGGGACAAGAAAGTAAAGCGGATTTTCGGATGTGAGACCATCCTTTATTTAGACCTTAATTAAGGTCGTTAACCTATCCTTTATTTGAATTTTGGTAACTTCTAATACAAACACACTAGCGACCGAATATGAGCTTTTGCCGTTTTGCACTTTTCTGCTTGTTAACTTATTTCATTGCCCTTACTTCATTTAATTTCATGGTCATTGAAATAGCATCTGCTTTAACCCAATAATCGTATTCATCAATGGCCTTTATCCTAAGGTCATTATCCAAGTAACCTTCTTCTACCATTTGGGATGAACCAGCAACTTTTGACCATATTCCAACCTTAGCTATAAAATCTTCTTTTTTCCTTTCATAAAGTTCATCTGAATTGATTGTCTCTATTGAATGAAATCCAACCTGTTGAAGCATACTTGACAAATTGTCTGCAATTTCATTATCCATTCCAGAATCTTGCCGCCATTTCAAGAATGATTGATAAAATGATATCATACTTTCAGGTGGACTTGGATCCCATTCTAATTCTTTGTGGTTATAATCAAGAATTGAAACTTTTCCATTCGAATTTAACAGATCTTTCATTTTCATCAAGGCTTCTTTTGGATTAATCAACCATTGCAATACTCTTGCAGAGACTATTAAGTCAAATTTTCGCTTAGGTTCAAAATCAAACAAATCAACATGAATTAACTCCAAGTTCTTTACTTCACTATATGTTATCTTGCCACTTTCGATAAATTTTTCAGTATTATCAATACCAATTACTTTTCCGTTTTGACCTACAGCTTTAGCAATATCCTTTGAAATTGCTCCTGTACCACATCCGACATCTAACACAATCATTCCCTTCTTCAGTATAGGCTTTAAGTTTCGATAATCAACTTCTAAAGTTCTGTTGTCAAATATTTTTGTTACTTGTTGCCCATCTCTTTCTATATGTTTATTTCCCTTCATATCTTTATTGCTCACCACTATCGTCCACATATGCCTCAATAATGCACAATGTTTCTGCTGTACTTTATCCTTATATGTAGACCTTAGTTAAGGAAGTTTAACAAGCTAAGATAAAAAGCAAGTGAATACTTTCCTTGATGTTATTTAGTGAAGGCTTAGCGACTTAATTAAGGTCATTAACCCATCATTTATTTGAACTTTAGAGAACTGGACTAGGGCTTTTCATAGGATACATTGTTGTGCGCTGAGCTTTTTGTCCTCCTAAGTCCATAAATTATAAATCCAATCCCGACTGTAATGTAAGGAAGGCTCAAAAGTTGTCCCATATTAAATGTCATTCCATCTTCAAATCCGACTTGGTTCTCCTTTACAAATTCAATTATAAATCTTGCTGTAAATATTAATACAAGTACAAGTCCAAAGAAGAATCCGTTTTTAAGTCTATCTCT
>CAZYQR010000213.1:0-5121 GCA_964649755.1 uncultured Maribacter sp.
CTCAATTGCAATTCCTGAAATAACGATTGGACAAATTGAAGATATTCTTAAAACCGCTAGAAACTTTAATTCAAAAAATGACATTTCAGGCTGTCTCGTCTTTAGTAAAGGTTATTTTATTCAATTGCTTGAAGGCAGTAAGGATACTATAAAGGAGCTAATGGATAGTATTGATATGGATAAAAGGCATACGAATATTGATATTCTTAGCGAAGGGGAAGTGGAGAACAGAATTTTTAAGACTTGGGATATGGCCTATTTAAAACCTTCTGAAAAGATGCAAAGTGATAAGGCAACAGAAATAAAGAAAATGTTGTTGGAACTTACTGAAACAACAGTTGACCTTGATTTTACTTTTAAGGTTTTTTGGTACAACGTGGATGTGTTATTGAGAGAAAAAGGATTTTATACAGTTTAGCCCTTAAAGCAAGCTTCGGCAGCTTATATTAAGTGCTTTTCAAAATTATGATTTAATCAATTTTAAGTAACTTATAGTAAATCCAGGATGTTTTCTGGTGGGTTGGTCTCTATTGTACGCCATTCTACCTCAGAAATAGACGAGAGATATTTCATAAGAGGATCCGTTATAGGAATTGCGTTATATCTCTTCGCAATATCAATTATTTGGTTGATTTGATTTAAATAAGTTTCAGTGATATTGTCACCGCTCTGTGTTGAGGCGGCTTCAGAATCTAAATAGGCAATACCTTTTTTTATCAAAGGAATATTCATTGATATACATGCTTGAAGTAGCTCAATCTGATAAGGAAAAGTATAGATCTTAATAGCTGGTAAAATCGTTTCCAAAGCACTACTTTCAAATGCCTTGAAAGCTCTATTTGTGTCGGTGATTTTCTCAGCAAGTTGAGGTAGAAAGTGTTGCCAAATCCGAATGAACAGATTGCCACGAAGGTCTCGGCTTCCCCCAATAAGTGAAACAGAATCTTCTTCTCGTCTTGATCCAGCTACAGCCTTTGTTTTCCCATTTACGATATCTTCTATCAATAATCCCAATTGCATGGGGTGAATTGACAAATCCGCATCATTGTCAACAATTATATGAATTCCTTCGGCAGGGGTTTCCAAGGCTTTACGCATTCCGAATAAAGCAGCACCACCTTTTACACTTCGATTGCTGCCGTTTTTATGAGTGATGCCTACAGGAAGGTCAATATCATTTTCATCAATCGCATTTGCAAGAAAAAAAACCTTATGGGGACAATCCGGATATTCGGCTAAAATATTTTCTGCCATATTTCCTGATTCATCAGGGCATCCATCGTCGACAACAAAAACCCGACCCTTGAAAAGAGGGTTAATACTCGTGAAATATTGGAGCGTGGTAATTTTTGTTCGTAATGAGTTCTCACCATGAGGATGTTGTTCTCTCCTCTGCATTCGCCCCGTTTCCTTATAAACCGGATTAATAAGTGTTAGAGTAACGTTCTCTTTAAGGTTTAAGATGACCCTCTCGGATTCTAAGAATTTCAACATAGTGCGAAATGCTAATGCTTCATTGCCATAGCGTTGGGCTTTAACATCAAGATCTTTAATGCTTTCACTTTGTTTGGCAACCCATTCTTTTACGGTATTAAAGTAAACATGGGCAATTTCAGTATTCGCATCGTATGCTTCTTCAATGATAGGGCCTTGTTGTATTATCGATTTCATATCATTAAAAATTGAATATTTGTCTCTTTTTTGAATTCATGGTAAAAATATATGAGATAAAAATAAGGAACAAAAACATTGCTGAATTAATTTAAGAATGGAGCCTTAATTGCCCAGAGTACGGACTGATAAAAATTCAATTAATAATAATTTTATTCACCTATACCTGTACTCAAAATTCCATAAAACGTTTTGATTCCATAGGCAATTTGACCAATTTTCAGATTCTCATTGGGGCTGTGCTGATTGTTGTCAGGATTAACCATGGGAACAATAAAGGCCGGAATTTTTAATTCGTTGATGAAAGGAGCAATTGGGACTGTCCCCCCCATAATCCGAATTTGAACCACATCTTCACCAAATTTGTCATTTAGGGTTTTGACCAAAAACTCACCGTATGGATTATCCAAATCGGTCCTAAATGCATTGGTAACTGAACCTTCGGTCATAGTGATTATTCTATCATGAGCCATTCGTTCTTCTTTGGTCGGAGTCTTATCAGTTACAAAGAATCCTTGATTCTGAATATGCTTCTTCACCAAGCCTTTCAATCTATTTCCATCAGATTCAGGTACTAAACGTATATCAATCTCAGCGGTAGCACTTTCAGGAACAATGGTTCTTGCTTTTTCGCCAATCCAACCAGAACCTAAACCCCTAATATTCAGTGATGGATATTGTAGAGCCTCCTGGTAAAAACTACCCACTGTCTCGGGCGTTTTAATAGCCAAATTTGTATTTATGGTTTCAGCATCATCAGGCACACTTTTTAGAATTTCCATGGTGGCTTCATCAAAAGATATTCCATCATAATAACCATCAATCAATACTTTTCCATTTGAATTTTTCATACTAGCCAACGCTTGAGCCAATTGAAAGCCTGGATTGGGTGCATAGTTGCCATAATGACCACTGTGCTGTGGTTTTATAGGTCCGTAGGTGGTCAATGTAAGTGTCGTAATGCCCCGACAACCATAAACCACGGTTGGATTGCCAGAAACATGAACAGGACCATCATTTATGACTAAGAAATCAGCTTTTAATAAATCGCGATATTCTTTTACTGCCTTAGGGAGTGGCTTACTACTCTTTTCCTCTTCACTATCCAAAATCACTTTTACGTTAAAAGGGATGGTGACATTGTTTTTTTTCAAAAGGTCAATGGTATTCAATAACATTACAATTGGACCCTTATCATCGGATGTTGATCGACCAAATAATCGCCAATCATAGTTGAGGTTATTCGCTAAACTATCAAAAGCTTGTGTCTTCCAGTTATCACCATCTTTTGATTTTAATACTACTTCATACGGATTGGGTTGGTCCCATTTGGAAGCGTCCACAGATTGGCCATCCAAATGCATATAAAAAAGAATGGTAGGCTTGTTGTCCTCCATAGGCAAAGCTGCAAAAAACAATGATTCACCTTCAGTCGGTAGTACCGAGCTATTAAATCCCCTCTCATTGAATTTTTTGGTCAACCACGTCAGGTTTCTGTTGATATCAGCATGTTCTAAAGCATCATTGGGAATGGAAACAAAGTCCCTGATTTCATTGATAGAATGACTTACTTGGGCTTTTAACTCTGACTCTTCTTGGGCGATAATATTCCCACTAATCAATACAAATAATAAGGCAAACAATTTTCTCATTTAATAGTGTGGTTTGATAAAGATTTAAATGTAGACAATTCTATTTTTGGAACAAGTCAATAAGCTTAAAAATAATCAGACGAATTAAAAGTATAAAGGGGAAACCATGAAAAACAACATCGAACCAATCTTGAATGGCCATTCCGTTTGCTCCTCCCATAATCCATCTTATTTTGCCCCAAATATGTGGTTCAGGGAAGAAGGGTGCCAAGCCCAGAGTTAAACATAAGAGAATAACGAGTTTCCAATTATTAATGATTTCCATGGGTTTATCTAATGGTTTTTACAAATTCGGAAATTGAATCAATTCCGGTTTTGGTTAAGTGTTTTATAAATGCTGACCCAATTATAGCGCCAGCAGTTGTTTCAGTAGCTTGCTGAAAAGTTTCTGCATTGTTTATACCAAAACCTACAATTTGTGGATTGTTCAAATTAAGGGCTTCAATACGTTCGAAGTAATTCTTTTGTTCTTCTCCAAAGCCTTTGGTTGCCCCTGTAGTGCTGGCCGAACTCACCATATATATAAACCCATCTGAAGCTCGGTCAATTTCCTTTATTCGTTCATCACTTGTTTGAGGAGTAATCAGAAATACATTCACCAAGCCATATTTTTTGAAAATAGCTTCATAGTCTTTTTGGTAAACATCCAATGGTAAATCAGGCAAAATTAGTCCGTCTATGCCAATTTCTTGACAACGTTTGCAGAAGGCTTCAACCCCATACTGAAAAACGGGGTTAAAATATCCCATGATAATCAGTGGAATAGAGACCGACTTACGAATATCCTTTAATTGCTCAAACAATAATTCGGTATGCATCCCATTTTTTAGGGCAGCTGTAGAAGATGCTTGTATAGTTGGGCCATCTGCCAAAGGGTCAGAAAAAGGCAATCCTATTTCAATCAAATCAACCCCATTTTTTTCCAATTCTTCAATGATCCTAACGGTATCATTTATGCCAGGGTAACCAGCTGTAAAATATATGGAGAGGATTTTCTTATCCGCTTTTAGTTTGTGCTGTATTCGGTTTTTCATAATTTGAAAATATGGATTCCCCCTTTGAAGGGGGAGTAAGGGGGTTGTGAAAACACCCTAAAGCCTGCCTGCCATGCCAAAGGCAGGTCCCCTCAAGGGGACAATTTATAATTTAAAATAATCTATATACGTATCCAAATCCTTATCCCCACGCCCCGAAAGGTTAATAACAATAATATCATTTGGCTTGAACTTTTTATGGTCTAATATGGCAAAGGCATGCGAACTTTCAATTGCTGGAATAATTCCTTCCAACTTAGACATCATTAGGCCTGCATTCATTGCTTCTTCATCGGTAATCGAAATAAATTCAGCTCTACCCGAAGTAAACAGATGGGCATGCATGGGCCCAACTCCAGGATAATCCAAACCGGCCGATATTGAATAAGGCTCGGTTATTTGGCCATCTTTGGTTTGCATTAAAAGGGTCTTGCTTCCATGAATAATACCCATTTTCCCTAAGGCTGACGTTGCGGCACTTTCTCCGGAATGTACCCCTTTTCCTGCTGCTTCAACAGCAATGATATTTACCGCGGGATTATCCAAGTAATGATAATAGGCGCCAGCGGCATTACTCCCACCACCAACACAGGCAACGACATAATCCGGATTTTCAACGCCTTCCTTTTCTTTTAATTGCCATTTTATTTCTTCAGAAATTACTGATTGAAATCGAGTCACCATATCGGGGTAGGGATGAGGGCCAACCACCGAGCCAATTATATAATGTGTATTTACTGGATTGTTGATCCAATCTCGTATGG
>CAZYQR010000214.1:0-5112 GCA_964649755.1 uncultured Maribacter sp.
CTTTACTTATCTCCCAAAGATTCAACCGTTCCTAAACCACTGATATCCGTTTTCACATCAGTATCTCCTAAAATGGTTTCAGGTCGCGTGGTTGCGATAGTCACTTTTTCATCCGAACCTTCAATAGGATAGGACAAGTAATATAAAAGTCCTTGCTTTTCTTCGTAAATTACTTCTTCATCAGATAAGGTGGTTTGCGCTTCTGGGTCCCAATTTACCATTCGGTATCCCCTATAGATCATTCCTTTATTGAACAAATCAATAAACACCTTGATTACCGAGGCAGACATATTATCGTCCATGGTAAAAGCGGTACGGTCCCAGTCGCATGAACATCCTAATTTTTTAAGCTGTTCAAGAATTACACCGCCATATTCATGGGTCCAATCCCAGGCATGCTTTAAAAAGTCCTCTCTAGACAATTCAGACTTTTCAATACCCTGCTCTTTTAGTTTAGCCACAACTTTCGCTTCAGTTGCAATCGAAGCGTGGTCAGTTCCTGGCACCCAACATGCGTTTTTTCCCATTAAACGCGCCTTACGAATCAATACATCTTGTATGGTATTGTTCAACATATGTCCCATATGCAATATTCCTGTAACGTTTGGAGGCGGTATTACAATACTATAAGGCTCCCTATTATCAGGAGTCGAATGAAAATAATTATGCTTCATCCAGTAATCATACCAATGGTTTTCTACCTTTTGAGGCTCATATTTTGATGGGATATCCATTTTTTGGAACAGTTTTTGAACAAGTGTGAAACGGTGCTTGAAAATGCAACCGAAAAGATATGTTAAATTATCAATTTGGATGGGTTTTTGCCCAATTTTAAATACGAAACAAAAATAAGTAACGTTATTACATAACAAAAGAATTTTGGACGTTCATCTAAAAAGATTTACATTTGAAATTCACCCAAAACTAAAAATGATGAAAAAAATAGTACTTGTAATATTTGTAGGACTATTAGGATTTAACCTGACTGCACAAGACACAGCGGCCAAAATTGAGTTTAAAGCTGAAACTGTTGACTATGGTGAAATAGCCAAAGGTAGTGATGGTATTCGTGTATTTGAATTTACAAATACTGGTAATGCTCCTTTGATTATAAGCAAAGTAAGTTCTAGTTGTGGATGCACAATCCCAAAGAAACCGGATGCTCCTATTTTACCTGGTAAAACTGGTGTGATCCAAGTTAAATATGATACAAACCGCGTAGGTCCTATCAGAAAAGCGATAACTGTAATCTCTAATGCCGATACCCCAACTAAGGTATTGAAAATCAAGGGAGAGGTAAAAACTGAAGGAACGAAGTAACTTATTTATTTGAGTTGAAAAGCCCTGACTTGCTAGTCGGGGCTTTTTTTATTGAACATATTTTCAAGAACGAACGAAAAGAGCAGATCACTGTTATATCGTTCAATCAATACACGTATTCGTTTGCCCTCTTTCTCATCTAACATTTGCATTATTTCCTGGATCTTATAGCGATGTATGTTTTTTCCATTGACCGCCAGTATTATATCTCCTTCCCTAAGACCCGCCGATTCTGCTGGGCTGCCAGCCCGGATACCGGAAACCACTATTTCTGGAACCAAACTCAATCTCGTATTATTTACAAAGAGAATTTGGACATTACCGAAGGAGTTATCATTGTCCTTTACAACTCCATTACCATCGGTAATCCGTTCTGACATATACCTAACGCCATCGTGTTGTAGCGTAATACCACTTAAATTATAGTGAAACGGACTTTTGTACATACCGTTCTTTCTTAATGTTATTTTTTGATTGGAGTAGTCAAATATAATGTTGAACCGCTTTAAAACCTCACCACCTATACTTCCATTTCTATTCCCCAAATTCGTAACAGAACCATACGATTTTTTATCCGGAAAAGCCGCTTTTGCATCCCTTAGTGCAAAACTTCCAAGTTCTATACTATTTACTTTTGTGCGTCTACCAAATATATCGCCACTCAAGCCTTTTCCAAGGAAATCTTCATAATTCTGATCGGGAATCCCGATATCCTTATCTTCAAAAAGCCAGATTGCATCACTACTCCCAGTATCCACTAATAGCCGAACAGGTAAATTATCCGCATTCTCAATAAATACTTTGGCTTCTACATAAGCTTTTTCCTTGATAATTGATAATGGTAAAGTCTCGCCTTTTTTGTCATTTTTATAAACATAAAGATCTGGATCATAAAACTTTATAGTCTTTGTTGCGTAGTTAATATCAATAACAAAATCCCTAAACAGGTCATATCCAATAATACCGTGAACAGGAATGCCCAAACTCGTAGAGAAGTTCAAACTCTTGTCCAAAATCACATAAAGTAATTGATTATGGTTCTTTATATTTTTTAGTTTAAATGTATTTTTTGTGGAATTCAATGCTTTTATGGGCTCTCCTTCGCCCAAACCCCTTATAGTGATTTCGGAAACGTTATTTATTTGTAGTGAATCTTGATCCGTGAGGTTAAACAATATGGGCTTATTTACGCCAGAATCCAATACAAATGAGAGCTCGCTGCCATTCACTTCAATAGGAACAATAATCAAATTGTTTATGAGTTGAAATTTTATTTTTTGATATTTCTGACCTTCGGGTAATTCAAAATACTGCGACACTCCCAAACTTGGAAGACACATCAACAATGACCATAAAAACAGCCTAATTCCTCTCAACTTTATCTTTATTAATTGATTGTACCCCTTTAAATTACATAATATTTACTTTAAAACCTTGTTAATTAACATATTGACAACAGATTAAATAATCATATGTACTGTTGTATTGTCCGTAATGATTTCTCATTTTTGTTTAAAATTTAGAGTTTATGCCATCTATATCGAATAAAGGGTTTTCAATGCCCGAGTCTCCAATTCGCAAATTGGTTCCCTATGCTGAAAAAGCTAAAAAAGAGGGAGCGAAAGTGATTCATTTGAATATTGGTCAGCCCGATATCAAAACCCCCCAAATTGCACTGGATGCCGTAAAAAATAATACGATTTCTGTTTTAGAATATAGCAGGACTGAAGGTTCAGAGGTCTACCGCGAAAAATTAGCTAAATATTATGCTAAAAATGACATTCATGTCACGGCCAAAGATATAATAGTTACCACTGGTGGTTCAGAAGCCCTTTCCTTTACAATGGGAAGCATTGCAGATACCAATGATGAAATCATTATTCCTGAACCATTTTATGCAAATTATAACGGTTTTGCAACAGCCATGGGAATCAAGATCGTACCAGTTGTTTCACAAATCGATGACAATTTCGCCTTACCTCCTATCGCCGAATTCGAAAAACTGATTACTCCAAAAACAAAGGCCATACTCATTTGCAATCCAGGTAATCCTACCGGTTATTTATATAGTAAGGACGAAATTCAAAAATTAGCTGCAATAGTCAAGAAACATAACCTATTTCTTGTAGCAGATGAAGTGTATCGTGAGTTCACCTATGACGGCAAAGAACATTATTCCATCTTACAAGAATCTGGAATGGATGAACATGCAATAATTGTGGACTCTGTTTCGAAAAGATACAGTATGTGTGGTGCCCGAATCGGGTGCTTAGTATCAAAAAACGAAGAAATCATTAAAACGGCACTCAAATTCGCTCAAGCGAGATTGTCTCCGCCGACCTATGCACAGATTGCCAGTGAAGCAGCGCTAGACACGCCACAAAGTTATTTTGATGACGTTAAGGAGGAGTATGTTGAAAGAAGAAACATATTAATCGAAGAGCTCGAAAAAATTGATGGGGTTAAAATTGGTCATCCTCAAGGGGCTTTTTATTGTATAGCTGAACTTCCTGTAGAAAACTCAGATAATTTTGCGCAATGGCTATTAGAAGAATTCAGGCTTAACGGTGAAACGGTTATGGTTGCTCCTGCCGCTGGTTTCTATGCCTCTGAAGATTTAGGGTTAAATCAAATACGAATCGCTTATGTCCTGGATAAGGACAGCCTTAGAAGAGCGGTTAATATTTTAAATGAAGCCTTAAAAATCTATAAGGGTTAATGAAAGTCCTAAAAAACATATCCCTAAAAAAGCATAATACTTTTGGCATAGATGCCAAGGCTAAATTTTTCTGTGAAATCAAAAACGTTAATGAGCTGAAAAAAGCATTACGGCTTAATGATTATCCCGCCAAATTGATATTAAGCGGCGGCAGCAATATGTTGATTACAAAAGATATTGACGCTCTAGTACTACATATCAACATAAAAGGAAAAGAGATTATCGAAGAAGATAACGACTATGTTTATCTAAAAGCAATGGCCGGCGAGGTATGGCATGATATGGTGCTCTGGTGCTTGGAACATAATTATGGCGGCTTGGAAAATATGTCACTCATCCCAGGAAACACGGGCACAGCGCCTATACAGAATATTGGCGCTTATGGCGTAGAACTCAAAGACACTTTTGTCAGTTGTGAAGCTCTGGATTTAGAAGGTCAATCAATTAGGACTTTTTCGAAGAAAAATTGCAATTTTGGGTATAGGGATTCATATTTCAAGAATGAAGGTAAGGGCAAATACATTATAACCTCGGTAACATTTAAGCTCACTAAAAAGAACCACAAGCTTAATACATCTTACGGAGCCATTGAAGAAGAACTAGAACGAGGGGGCATAAAATCTCCAACCATAAAAGATATATCAAATGCGGTAGTGGCCATTCGGCAAAGCAAGCTCCCAGATCCAAAAGATTTGGGCAATAGTGGTAGCTTTTTCAAGAATCCCGTTTTATCCAAGCCGGAGTTCGATTTATTCATCAGCAAATATCCAAATGCCAAATATTTCAGAGTTTCTGATGATGAATATAAAATCCCTGCAGGATGGTTAATTGAGCAATGCGGATTTAAGGGCAAACGATATGGCGATGCAGGAGTACATAAAAATCAGGCTTTGGTATTGGTCAACTATGGCAATGCCACGGGAGCTGAAATTATTGGCTTGGCACAAAAGATTATGGATAAAGTATTTGATATTTACGAAATCAGAATAACCCCAGAAGTCAATATCATAAAATAACCCCTGCTAAAAAATAACAGGGGCTATACCAAACCAAACTAACCAAAAATTAAATGT
>CAZYQR010000215.1:0-5111 GCA_964649755.1 uncultured Maribacter sp.
ACTTGTACCCCATTTTTGAATATTATCTCCAAAGGCCCTTGGTTCAAAATCATCATTATAACGGCCAACTTGCCCGGGCGCATATTTTTGTATGATATTGTTCATAAAAACAATAATCCTCATAGCATTTCCCCGCTTCTCACTAATGTCCTTTTCATAATTAAATGCTGGCGCCAAATACGAAATCGTCGCTGGTTTATCGGTGCGTTCAGCATTGTAATACGTACTTTGGTCATGTAGATTAAAGCCAAAATCGGCATTCAAACTATCTCGAACGTACTTTAATGTTTTACTTTCTGGGGATTGAAGCCTAACAGCGTCCCTATTTATATCCACACCTAAAAGGTTTCTTCTTTGAAAACGCTCAGCTCCGTCAGGATTCAGCATGGGAAGAAAATGTATAGTCAAGTTTACGAGGATTTCTTTTTTCTCTTCTTGGAAATCATCACTGGCCAAAAAGTTCAAAATATCAAATATGGCTTGTGTAGCAGTTGGTTCATTACCGTGCATTTGAGACCATAACAAAACATGGGTTTTGCCAGAACCTATACTAATGAGATTCAAAGCCCTACCTTCGATTGATTCACCCACTTTTTTAACTGTAAAAGCATTATTAGCGCCATGTTTTATTAATAACGGCTGTAGTTCATTATGCTTTATTCTTCTCTTATTTAAGCTTGATTCCTTGTAACTTTCGTAGGTTTCATACAAATTTGGCGTTATGTCGGAATTTTGTGAGAATCCCATATTTAATGCCATTAATGATATTAAAAAGAGTGATACTTTCATCTTCATACTAGTTCGTTTTTACGGGTAATGGTTTAAATTCAAAATTAGTTGTCGCCTTTCGGACTTTGGCCATAAACTCGTCTCCAGGATCGGTTTTTTTGGTTCTATAGCCATCATCCTTCTCTAACCATAGTTCATGACTTTCAAATAAGGTATATTCATGATGGCCAATAATGTATTCTATATTATATTTTTTTGCAAGATATTTAACCAACCAAATATTTGATTTTAATTGTGCCTTGGTTAGTGGGGTGTCTTTGGTACCCCCTACATTTTCAACTCCGATGGCACAGTGATTTAGACCTATTACATGCCTTCCCATTGTAGTTTCTGGCATAAGGCTATAAATAGTACCATCTTGATCTACTAAAAAATGGGTTGAAACATTAAGTCCACTCACACTTTCAATATCAGGTCGCCAATTCGGTAATTTGGTATTTAGAAAAGCATCGAAAGAACCTTCAAAAGTGGGTATTGCCGTCCAATGTAAAACAATCATCCTAGGTACAATTCTAGGACTGTCTTGCTCCAAACCATATCTATCTTTCAGGTATTGCATTGTCAGTTGACTACGTTCCTCATTAAAAACAATAGGTTTATCAACTATCTTTCTTGATGCCGAACATGACAGGAGTAGCGCTACTATTAAAACCGGAAATAATCGTTTCATTTTTACTTCATTTTATTTCACTTATCGTTAAAGAATCCACACTTTCCCTTAAAACGGCAAACTTAATCTTTACTTTTTTTCTTCCCCATTCCTTTGCCATTTTAGCATCCTTACCCATATAAATATCAATCCTATTTTTCCATCTTCGATGCATTTTATCATTGATATAAAATGTATCGGGGAAAGTATCTATTCGTACCATCGTGCCGGGCTTCAATCCTTTAGCAATTAAATCCCTAGAAACGGCAATCGATTTCATTCCTGGCACCAACGTGTCGCCCCAAGCAGTTATATTAGGCACTCCCAAAGTTTGCGATTTAACCGAATTATAGGCAGTAGCGGTAACTTCGAGTGGTATCCAAACATATGGATCCAGCTTTTTAGTTTCATTGCAGCTTAAAAACAAGTATAAAACAGCGATTAAATTAAGACATTTGACAAACATGTGTATTATTTTTATTTGTTTTCCAATATCATTAGGTCTGTGCTTTTATCATTCCAAAAGTTAGTTCGTTCAACAGGCACAGGAGTAAACACACAAGAAAATGAACTTAGTATAATATCTTCATCGCCATCAACATCACCTACATACATGAGCAACCATCTGGCAAAGTTAGATTCTTTAAAAGAAAAATCTTCAAAAATAAAGGCAATTGTATTTTTATTCTCAAGATAAATAAACGAAGATTCCTCGGTGTTTTCATAATTTGGAAAAGTAGAAAGTAAACCAAAATCGAAATCACCATCCTGGTCAAAATCCATTGAAACCACCCTTGTTGCACCAATCATGGGGTAAAAATATTTTTCCTCGAAACTGTTGTTTCCATCATTGATGTGCAATCGCATACCATGATAAGGTGTAGGTATATAGGTTTTATCGGCATTATCGCCATGAACCGTTTTATATCATCATCAAAATCAATTAATTCGAACCAACTACTTCCTAAACCGGGGTCCAATGAACAAAAAAAAAGCACTATAGAAAACAGGAGAATGATATAAAAACCCTTTGTTACTCGCATAGTTTTAAATTGTTGCTTTTTTGGTATTGAATACTTAAAGAAGTGATTTATGATAAATCTAATATTTATCTTTGAGACTTATTACTGTAACCTATGAAATGAGCCATAAAAAATCTTGATGCCAACCGAGATCCTTATTGACGAAATACACCTGCCGGCAGGCAGGTCTGACATATAATATTCAATACTTGAACAGGTGAAATTTATAAAACGCATTCTTCTTGCACTACTAGTGATCATAGCAGCTCTAGTTCTCCTCAATTATCCTAAACTTACTATTATCTCTGGATTTGCGGCAAAAAATATGGCATCGAACAGGTACATTGCTACCCGTACAGTGGAGTCAGTTACAGTAAACGACCATAATGTTTCAATGATCAAATTTGCCGATGTAGAGGTTCATAAAAATGATGTGGCTGCTACAGTATATGGACTTATGGAGCGTAAATCGGTTTGTTCTGATGGATTGGGCTGCGTTCTTATCAATGATGAGTTTGACATCAATGAAATTAATTACAAGCCTAATCGGACTAAAATAGAAAATGGACTACCATTCCCATATGGAGATAAAGGCAAAATTGATACTATTTTTATGAATATCGATTATGAGCAAATTCAAAAGGCCGTGAATGGTGCTTTCTCAAATGCTGAAGTGCAAAAAACACGAACCGTACTTGTAGTGTATAAAAACCATATCCTTGCTGAAAAATATACTGAAGGGTTTAATAAAGACACTCCTATTTTAGGCTGGTCAATGACCAAGAGCATTTTGGCTACTTTATATGGTATTTTGGAATTTGAAGGAAAGATAGATCTGAACAAACCTGCCCCAATTGAATCTTGGCAGCAAGACGAACGTAAAAATATTACCCTTAACCATTTATTTAGAATGCAAAGTGGTTTGGAGTGGGAAGAGGATTATACTGGTATTTCCGATGTTACCCGCATGTTGTTCTTAGATACTGATATGACTATAGCTCAAAAAGATAAAGAAGCGATAGCAAAACCAACAGAAATTTGGAATTATTCCTCAGGTACCTCTAACCTACTGTCGGGAATTCTTAGGAACCAGTTCAAAGGCCATCGAGATTACTTGGATTTCCCGTATGCAGCATTAGTCGACAAAATCGGGATGCATTCTATGCTCATTGAGGCCGATATGAATGGCAATTACGTAGGTTCTTCCTATGGTTGGGCCAATACTCGTGATTGGGCTAAATTCGGAATTCTGCACTTGAATAAAGGGTACTGGAACGGGGAACAATTATTCAGCCCTGCATGGATCGATTATATCACCAAACCTACAGCGCAATCAAACGGAACCTATGGTGCACATTGGTGGCTCAATGCCGAAGATAAATACCCTGATGTACCGCAAGACCTTTATTCTGCCAATGGCTATCAAGGCCAATATGTTTTTGTAATTCCCTCAAAAGACCTGGTAATTGTGCGCACCGGACTTGCCGAAGATCCTGAATTTGATGTAAACAAGTTTATTAGCGAAGTGATCAAAGCAATAAAATAACACTGATCTTTTACCTAATTCAAGGTGGAAATATCTTTTTTAAGAAGGTTCACCACATTTTCCGCTTATCTCACAACAATAATTATTAATTGCTGTGATAGTCATCTACATTTATCATGTAATAATTAAGTAAATAATTTTTTTCATTTTCATATAGTGTTCTCGTAAAAGAGTCTTGTCGTAACCGGTGAGGCTCTTTTTAGTTAATGAAACTCCAATTTGCACATCGCAGATATAGACAAATTGGATGGTTGAATTAATTTCGCTGCAAAGCGGAAACTCCGCTAGCTTTTACATCAAAAAATCCAGTCCTAATATGATTTAGACCTATAGACGGCAAAATATTGATAAAAAGGGGTGATTGGATATAACTGTATGTAATTGATTAATCAATTATAGCAGATTGTTATGATCTAATGTGAAAATCGAAAGATTATTCAAGTACTGCGTGACCAAAATCAACTTCAAAGGTAACACACCACACCATAACGTACTTATGGGTATCAAAATTGATATTCTGTGGTAATATATAGATAAAATCCCCTTCTAAGCCTTGTAATTCCCCTAGACTAATATAGTCTTCTGCAGTCGGATCTGTGGCCAAATACAATTCCAATATAGGCCCATTATCAGATTTAAAGTCTATTAATTCAAGTTCGGTTCTCTCGGCGTTCACAATCGCCATACCACTTGTTGGATGTGCTACATCAATAAAATCACCCATCAATTTAGCGCCAGCGTCTTCATTATCTACTTCGCCTATCATAGGTGATTCCTGAATTATAGGGCTTTCTTGTTCCTCCCCCGAATCAGAAGAAGAACAACCAGTTAATATCAATAACAGCAATAAAATAGTGTGATAAGTTTTCATCTGGCATTTATTTTTGATTTAGGATGAGGTTTAATTTCTTTCGAAAATCAATAGAATACAAGATAAATATAGGGTATCTATATCACAAAAGTGTCACAATACAACGTATTAACCATGGTTCACAACAATAAGTTCTTTTTTGGGTAGGATGAACCTACATTGGTACTATAATAATCGAATAGTTAATTTTTTCATTTTCATATAGTGTTCTCGTAAAAGAGTCTTGTCGTAACC
>CAZYQR010000216.1:0-5109 GCA_964649755.1 uncultured Maribacter sp.
ACAAAAAATGATTTCAATCTAGACACCATTGCCGGTGTGATAAACAAATACAAGCCGGACTTGGTTGCAATGCAGGAGGTCGATTTTAAAACGAATAGAGCAAAAAAATATGATTTGCCGACTGAAATTGGCCTACGAACGCATATGGCATCGCTATTTGCTAGAGCAATGTACTATGATGGCGGGGAATATGGAGAAGCTATACTTTCCAATTTAAGTTTTATTGCTTCTGAGAATATTCCGTTACCACACCAGCCTAATTCCGAACCCAGAGCCGCGCTATTGACCAGAGTACGAACTGCGAACGGAAATATCATTCAATTTGTTGGTACGCATTTGGATCATTTGGATGATAATACGGATCGATTAATGCAGGCTAAAGCAATAAATAGTGCCTTGGGTCAAACAAACTTCCCCACTTTGTTGGTAGGTGACTTAAATGACGGACCTAAAAGTGAAACCTTGAAGATTTTATTGAATACATTTCATAAACCCCAAATTCCCGAGGCTAATCAAAACACCTGGCCGGCAAATGAACCAGAAGTTTGTCTTGACCATATTTTGTTCAATATGCCAGAACGGTGGAAGGTAATCGATTATGAAATAGTTTGTGAAAATTACGCGAGCGATCATTGCATTGTCATCGCAACTTTGGTTTTCATTCCCTAGTAGCAATCGTATTTAAATATTCATCTCGAGCTATTCTTGCAGTTTTATGCTCGCCCGTATGGCTCCATCCGGGCGGCATGCACAAATACAAGAATTTGTTTTTCAGTCCTGGTGCAGCGAAGACGTCCTTGGCCAACACGACGATTTCACCGAAATAAACATCAAAAAAATTCCCGGAATCCATTTCTCGTGTAATACCATATTCAATTTCAATATTATCTTGTTCTGGTTGATATGTCTTAAATACCTTATCCCAAATATTTAAAAGGTTGCAATAGTTGGTGTCCATATATAACGGATTCCTGGCATGATGTACTCTATGATGGGAAGGGGTTAGGATTATGTTATGCAAAAACCCAAGTTTCCCTTTTTTCATAAGATTTTCCCCAACATGAATAAAGGCTCCGTAAGTGCCGTCAATGAACATGATCAAAAACAATAATTCTGGTTGAACACCCAAAACAATGCAAACCGTAGTTCTTATAGTATCTGCATATGGGGCTTCCAAGAAAAAATGGGCATGGGTTACCGAAAGGTTCATATTTTCCGGCGCATGATGTGTAGAATGTAAACACCAAAATAATCGCACTTTATGGGCCAAGAAATGGTAAATAAAATGCCCGAATTCCCAAACAATATATCCATAGATCAACCAATACCAGGTTATATCAGCCTGAAATGGAGCATATTTTTGAAAGAAACCAATAATCAATGCCACCATTGCAATTGAAATAAATCGTCCTACAATACGATTGAACAAGTATATTAGGAAATTCACCTTATAGACCTTGGCATGTGGCTTTTTGTAGATTAGCCCTAGCATCAGTTCCAGCAATAATAACAAAGGTATAATCGGGTAAATTAAAGCTATAATGCCATCGTATGTCCTAAAAGCACTATAATCACCAGATTTTAAAATATCCCAAGCTTGGGATATTCCTAAAAAACCAATAATTTCATTGTATAAGGTATCAAGTAATTCCATTTTTAAATATAGTTGATTAAAATAATGCAATAAACTAAGGTCTAAATGAATGGAAATTAAATAAAATCGCTCAATAACAGCTCAAACTCCTTTAAAGTGTAAAATGTTGCTTAGTTTAAACGGGTGCCTTGTTTCTATGCTTCCAACGGCGATGTGTCCAAAAGTAATGTTCCGGCCGCTCCATTATTTGTTTTTCGGTAAGCTCAAGAAACTTATCTGTTATCGCATTTTTTTCAGTACTCTTTCCTGCCAAAGTAATCGGAATAAATTCAGCTTGATAATAACCACGTTTTACTTTGCTTACTTTTAGAAATACTACAGCAAGATCAAATTTTCGTGCCAAGGTTTCTGCTCCATTGAAAATAGGGACCTTTACCCCCATAAATTCTTTCCAGTATTGCGCCCTGTGTACTTGGGGCGATTGGTCGCTGACCATGCCATATCCTGCTCTAATACCATTCTGATGGTTACGTACTACTGTTTTGACCGTTTCTTTTTGTGTGATCAATTCCGTATTCCATTGGGCCCTCGTTTTCCTGATGAATGCATCAAAGTATGCATTGCTTATTTTCTGGTACACTGCGTACCCTTTCGATTGTACGTAATTGTTGATACTAACGTTCCATTCCCAATTGGCATAATGAGAACAAACTACCAATATGCTTTTTGTTTTCTCGATTTCCTGAAAGACCTCTATATTGGTTATATGGTATTTCTTTTTGACCGCTTCTTTAGACAGGCTCATGGTCTTCACCATTTCCAGGAACATATCACACATATGCTTATAGAATTCCTTTTCAATATAATCCAATTCTTCTTTGGGTTTGTCGGGAAACACCAATTCCAAATTACCTCTTACCACCTTTTTACGGTAACCTACGACCCTGTATACCAAAAAGTATATCACATCTGAAAACCCATAAAAAATTCTGTGTGGCAGTATAGAAATAACCCATAAAAAGGGGTATACAAGAATAAAAACAAGTAGCTGCATGCGTTTATAAATAAAGCGCAAATATAGCTATATTTGGCACGATAAATAACTCCATTTAATATGTATGATCTTCATATAGCCACTATAGCTATTATTGCGGTGAATGTTCTGGTATCCCTAAAAGGGTTCAATGACACTTCTTTTTTTGAACGCTATAAATTTGGCATAGGCGCCATCAAAGCAGGGCAGAAAGAAAGAATGTTGACTTCCGGGTTTTTACATGTTGACATTTCGCATCTTTTTATGAACATGTTCACTTTATTCTTTTTTGCGGATGTGGTTATTAATTGGCTTGGTCCAACAAAATTTATTGGTATATATTTTATAAGCCTAATTGCAGGGAGTTTATTGGCACTTTTTTTTCATAAAGACGAACCCTATTACAGTGCAGTAGGAGCTAGTGGTGCAGTAACGGGAATATTGTATGCTGCTATTTTACTGCAACCGGATATGCGACTAGGGATAATGTTCATTCCCATACTATTACCAGCTTATGTCTTGGGAATAGGATATCTTTTATATTCTATCTATGGAATGAAAAAACGCTTGGGTAATATTGGACATACTGCACACTTTGGGGGTGCCATCGGGGGATATATAACAGTATTACTATTGAAACCCGATCTCTTAGTAACGGATACGTTGATGGTGTTTTTGCTGGCTATCCCAATTCTTATTCTCTTTGTAATGGAAAAATTAGGGAGGCTTTAGTTGAATCTACTTATTTGTAAGATAATACATCTATATATGTATTATCTTAATAAGGCGTTATTTTCCCCTTTACTGTGATTTATTGACTTTTCATCGAAAATAGTACTTACAAAATATACAATTAGCTTAAATTTGACGTTAAGTTAGAACCCAAATCTAATTTGCAAACCTACTTAATGATGAATAAAACTACCATACTATGTGCGGCAGCTCTTGCACTAACAGTATCCTGTAGTGATGAAACTACAGTTTTTAGTGATCCTCAAGATGAAATTCAATTAGAAAAAAGCGACTTAATATTAAAAAATAGTGTGGTCTATGACTACTCTGGAGTATTGGATATTGTAGAAGAAGATATTATTTTCGGCAAATCATCCAGTAGCGGCAAAGTAGATGAAGCAGGGGATTACCCACTTACCTTAGTTGCACAAATTAATCCACCATCTTTCAGTGGAGGTGAGAATCTTACGGCAACTCACGTGCATGTAGATGGAGATTACGCCTATGTATCTTATAATACTGTTGAAGGCGGCTATGCTGGTGCTATAGATGTAATTAACATAATAAATCCTTTGGAACCAGTGGTGACTTCCAGATTATACTACAGCAACGCTGATGTCAACTCTATTGAATATAATGATGGTTATGTGTATGCAGTTGGAGGTGTTGATTCTGAAAAGTCTGTTCGGGCTACTTCCAATTCGTTCGTAGCTAAAATTCCGATTTCAGGAGGTAGAATGAGTACTGGTGCTATAATCTATGGATTTCAAGAAGGATTTAATAGCACAGATATTGAGGTATCACCAAGCCAAGTAGTTGTATCAAGTGGTGGTGATGGCACGATAACAATTTATGACAAGCGTGATTTGACGATAATTAAAGAAGCAGCTTTCCAGGATTTACGTTCTGTATCATCAAGTAATGGTCAATTTGCTGTACTCGATGCCAGTAAGGGAGTAAGTATTTTAGATAGTGAACTAAATATCATTAAAGAAATTGCAATTAATACTGATTTTGGCGTGGGCACAAAAAGGACTTTGGCTTTTAACGGCGATAAGGTAATTGTTTCAGAAGGAACTAAAGGTGCAGGATTATATAGCGTATCAAGCGTTTCATTAATTGAATATCTTCCTATTTTAATTGACCCCAATACTACAGCCTCAGAAGATAAAGTAACCAATGCTGTGGCCACTAATGAAGAAGTAATACTTATGGCTAATGGTGGCGCCGGGTTGTGTCTTTTAGAAGACAAGGGAAATGGACCTGGTATAGTGGGTATAATTGAATTGGAAGGATCCATTAATTATGTAGAATCAAAAGGCGATTATATTTTTGCCGCATCAGGTAAAAAGGGACTACAGATAATTAAATTAAACCGCCCTTCACAAAGTTTAGCCTCTGAATGCGCCTCGTTAGACGAGTATAAAGGTTCCAGTAAATTGGTAATAAATGAAGGTCAGGATATTGCGTTTAGGGGATCAAAAAGATTTAGTTCAATAAAAGTTAGTGGTTCCTTACTTATGTGTGGGTCCTGGACCGTAAGAAATGACGTTGAGGTAAGGAAAAATGGTTTAATGGAAATGAACGGTACTCTTGTTGTCGGAAGCAATCGAAAGCGGAAAAAAATAAAAGTTGAGGAGGGAGCTGTTCTTAGAATTGAGGGCAACCTTACTATTTACGGTGATTTAGAGTTAAAGGACAATTCAACAATAGAATTTATAGGTTCTAACTCTGTGGTCAATATCTTTGG
>CAZYQR010000217.1:0-5106 GCA_964649755.1 uncultured Maribacter sp.
ATCTCAGAAAGTCATCAAAAAGATTTTAAGAAAGAAGAGAACCCTCAAAATGGTGAGATGAAAACTTCAGAAAATTTCACTGATGTAAATTTTGATGATATTTAATATTAGTTCAAAAATATACCTAAAACGACCCTCTTTTCTCAGGGTCGTTTTTTATTTTTAACCCTAGCTAATTCAAACCAAAATGAAAAAAATACTATTAATTCTTGTTTTATTAATTTCTTGCAGTATTGGGGCACAAAAGAGCATTGACCTTAACTATTATCTTCCTCAAAATGTCACCTATAACGAAAACATTCCAACACCAAAAGAAGTTATTGGCCATGAAGTTGGTGAGTGGCATGTTACCCATGATAAACTTATGTTTTATATGCAGACCCTAGCCGATAAGAGCGATAGGATAACTATAGAAACAAGAGGTCATACCTTTGAAGGCAGGCCCATTTTGCTTTTGACAATTACTTCCCCAAAAAATCATCAAAATATTGAATCAATTAGGGAAGAACATGTTGCCATAACTGAAAATGGTGCTAGTACTTTATCAACTGATGCAATGCCAATAGTTGTATACCAGGGCTTCTCAATTCACGGTAACGAACCTAGTGGTGCCAACGCCGGTCTGGCTTACGCCTATTATTTAACAGCTGCCCAAGGACCTGAAATCGATGATCTATTGGACAATCTGGTAATCTTGATGGATCCTTCCTTTAATCCGGATGGACTGCAACGTTTTGCCTATTGGGCCAATACCAATAAGAGTATCAACTTAGTGGCAGATAATAATGAAAGGGAATATCATGAGGTTTGGCCGGGAGGGCGCACCAACCATTATTGGTTCGACATGAACCGCGATTGGCTCCCAGTTCAATTACCTGAGAGTAGGGCGCGTATTAAAAGCTTTCATAAATGGCTTCCAAATATACTAACGGACCACCACGAGATGGGCACCAATTCCACCTTCTTTTTTCAACCCGGTGAACCAACCAGGGTACATCCGTTGACACCAAAAATGAACCAGGAGTTGACTGCTGAAATTGGTACTTACCATGCCAGAGCACTAGATAAGATTGGCTCTTTATATTATTCTGAAGAAAATTACGACGATTATTATTATGGCAAAGGCTCTACGTTCCCAGATGTAAATGGTAGCATCGGTATTTTGTTTGAACAAGGAAGTTCTAGAGGGCATATTCAAGAAACCGAAAACGGACTTCTGACCTTCCCGTTCACAATTCGCAATCAGTTCACCACAGCTTTATCTACCATTGAAGCAGCAAAGAATATGCGAGTGAAAATCCTGGACTATCAACGTGATTTTTATAATGATGTAAGATCAGAGGCCGCTAAGAATAAAACGAAGTCCATTGTTTTTGGGGATAGCAAGGATGCAGCCAAAGCCTGGCATTTAGCCGAAATTTTAAACCGCCATAAAATAAAGTTCAATGAACTGGCAAGCGATGTAACAATTGGAGGTAAGAGCTATATTAAAGGAAATAGCTATGTAGTACCAATGAATCAAAAGAACCATCGACTTATAAAAGCCATGTTCGAAAAACGCACCACGTTTACGGATAGTCTTTTTTATGATATATCTGCATGGACTTTCCCATTGGCGTTCAACCTAGACTATTCCGAACAAAGCTCAATGGCAAATGTTGGTTCAGAAATCACAAATTTCACAGCATTAACTGGGAAGGTCAACGAAAAGAGTACTTATGCCTATTTATTTGAATGGAACGAATATTACACTCCAAAAGCCCTTAACCTAATAGTGGAGAAAGGATTAAGGGCCAAAGTAGCCAAATCGCCCTTTAGTGTAGAGGGAAAACAGTATGATTATGGTACAATTTTGATTCCTGTTCAGAATCAAGATCTGAACGCCGATGAGTTACATGAATTTTTAAAAGAGGTAGCCCAAGAAAGCATGCTTCAAATAACTTCAGTAGGTACAGGTCTTACAAAGGGAATTGATTTGGGTAGCAATGATTTTGACCCTATAAAAAAACAAAAAGTTGCCATTCTTGTTGGAAGCGGAATAAGCTCTTCTGATGCAGGTGAAGTATGGC
This sequence comes from uncultured Maribacter sp., assembly GCA_964649755.1. Classification (GTDB taxonomy): domain Bacteria; phylum Bacteroidota; class Bacteroidia; order Flavobacteriales; family Flavobacteriaceae; genus Maribacter_A. The sequence continues at coordinate 2,070 of CAZYQR010000217.1, forward strand.
ATTTGTTCGATACCCGTTTCAATATGAAATTAACAAAATTGGACATGGCTTACCTCAGTAATGTGGATTTGAGCAAATACACTGATTTGATTATACCTAGTACAAGTAGACGGGGTGGCGGATTGGCTAAAAAATATGCCGAAAAATTAATAGAATGGGTTAAAGATGGTGGCACATTAATTGGTTACCGTAATGTAGCGGAATGGTTAGACAAGAATGAAGTCATAAAACTAAAGTTTAAGAAAGACACCTTGGTTGCTAAGAATATTTCGTTTGCAAAGAAGGGCAATTTCAATGGTGCACAAGTTACTGGAGGAGCCATTTTTGAAGCGAAATTAGACCGCTCACATCCGATAAACTATGGATATAAAAATGATAAATTGGCCTTGTTCAGAAACACTAATATCTATATAGAACCTAGCAAGAATAGTTATAACAACCCAATACAGTACACCGATAATCCTTTATTGAGCGGATACATCTCAGAGGAAAATTTAGAACTTATGAAAGGCTCCGTTCCTTTTCAAGTAAAAAAAGTTGGTAAAGGCAGGGTAATCATCTTTACAGACAATACCAACTTCAGGGCCTTCTGGTATGGCACAAACAAGTTGCTAATGAACGCAATATTCTTTGGTAAGATGATGTAAGCTATCTGAGCTTTACATATATAAAATTGAAGAGAAGATGGGCCAAGAATATCGTTAGCGCTATTCCTTGGCCCAACGTATATCTAAAGGCCAAATAAAGCAACAAATAGTATAAAGGAAAGAGTATTAAACTCAACATAAAACGTAAAGTCGTCCTGAATTCAATATCCATTTCAATAGATTTAACCTTTTTGTTCCAAAGGAGTATCAACGGAAAATTAATTAAGGTGAAGATGATCTTATTCAAAGCAGAAAACCATCGGGTTTTGCCTTTATTTGGTGTTGATGCAACATTTGGATCAATGCCTTGAATGATGCTATTCACTACATTGGGTTTTAGATAATCGACTTTTTGATTATTCAATTGGACCAAGACATTATCATAGGTTTCCTCATCTGGAATGTGGGTTGTAAGCACTTTTAATCTTTTATAGATTTCATCTTTTAGCTTGGTTTCCGATGCTGTCAAATTGTTTGGATCATAATGATCTTGCACAGCGAAATCCTTTCCTATATACATTGAAACACTATCCGGAAAACCTTCGGCTTCTAAATAATTCAATCCTACTGGGAGAATACGAATATCCAAGTCTGGATCTTTTTCCAATGCGGAAAAAATAATTCTAACAAATCCTTTACGCATTGGCCACCTCACCCTTCTTAGTAAACCATGGTTACCTTCGGGAAAAAGCATCACAGTCTCGCCTTGCACCAATAAATCGCCACACTTTTTAAAAATAGCCGGGTTGTTCTTTAAAGTATCTATGCCATCCCTAAACCTGTATATTGGTATCATTTGCAAATAATGCAAAAACTTACTTGCCAGTGGGTTTTTAAATAAATCGGAACGAGCTAAAAAATAAGGTTTCACCCCACAATTCATGGCAATCATTAAAGGATCCATTAATGCATTTTGATGATTAGCCAATAACATTATTGGTTTGTTCTTAGGAATGTTCTCTTTACCAACAACCTTCATTCTTGTATAATAAAAGAAGAGGCCTATTCTAAGCCATAGCTTTACAATATTGTATCCCATTTTCATGAAGCCAATTCTTCTTTCTTAATTGGTTTATATCCCCAAAAGCCAGAAAGAATCAAGCCGGATACCAAATGCCATATGCCCCAAAAGGCAGCCAACAATGCCATACCACCTAATCCATCAAAAAAAGTAAAAATCAATAATAAACCTAATCCGGAATTTTGAATTCCTGTTTCAATAGTGATAGACCGTACATCTTTTTTTGCAAGTCCCATCAATTTCGCAATTGAGAAACCGGTCGTAAAAGCCAAAAGGTTATGGATAATCACAATCCAAAAAACATAGAATACATAATCCATAAAAATCTCCCGATTGTTGTAAAGAGCAAGAAATATTAGTGAAATAAAGAATATTAAAGAGCCTAATTTCAAGATTTTGGCCATTTTCTTAGCCAAAATAGGCTTAGAATGATTTACCCACATTCCCAAAACCAATGGGAATGCAAGCAATAAGGACACCAGTTTAACCATTTCGAATGGCGATATCGCAATATCATTTAAAATTGTGGCCGTTGGGCCATACATGGAACCCCAAAATTGTAGATTAAAAGGCGTCATAAAAACCGCCAATAAAGTTGCAACAGCGGTTAAACTAACTGACAATGCGGAATTTCCTTTTGCCAAATGCGTAATAAAATTAGAAATATTACCTCCGGGACAGGCAGCCACCATGAACATTCCCAAAGCGATACTTGGAATAGGTTCGGTCAACCAAACCAACAAAAATGTGACAGCGGGTAACAGCAAGAACTGGCTAAAAACTCCAGTAAATATTGGTTTTGGCTTTTGTATTAGGCGTTTAAAATCATTTACCGAAATCTCAAGAGCAATACCGAACATGACCAATGCCAAAGCAATATTCATTAGCCATAATGCCTGGCTATTGAAGTTAATATGAACATTGTCTAGTATTGTATCGGTCAAATGGTTAGGATATTTTAAGTCCGTTAGGAACAGATGATTCAGGCTTTAGTAGTACAACATCTTTCCCTTCTACTGCACCCAAGATAAGACATTCGCTCATAAAAGTCGCAATTTGCCTTTTTGGAAAATTAACCATAGCAAATACCTGCTTACCTAAAAGATCTTCCTTGGCGTACAAATTGGTAATCTGCGCAGAAGATTTTTTAAGCCCAAATTCACTACCAAAATCAATTGTAACCTGATAAGCGGGAATACGAGCCTTAGGGAAGGAAGTCCGTCATATCGATAATGGTACCCACCCGCATATCAATTTTGGAAAAATCTTCCCAACTTATAGTTTCATTCATTTTATCGAGATAAATTATTTAAATGCATAATGCTCAATTTAAAAATAGCAAATTGGATTACAAAGAATTGATGAATTA
>CAZYQR010000218.1:0-5085 GCA_964649755.1 uncultured Maribacter sp.
TACTTTTGAGCAATTTGTTTTTGGTTCTGAAAGGCCATTTAATTTATCACAAAGTTGGAATTCCTCAGTGATTCTATAAAGGAAATTCTTTGCAGAATGAATACTATTAAACGTTGTTATACTTTTCTGGTCTTTCTTTTTTACACCAATCTCCAGTGTATGATACCCGTTACTATTGGTACTTAAATAAAGGGCATGCAAATGCTTTTTTCTACTGTTGGCATTATACCTAGGCGAATTTCGGGATAACTCCTCGTTTTCCTTTAATAATGCAACTAGTTCATTGCCCGTCTTCTCAAAAATTATCTTTTTTGTCTCTTTTTGCAGCTGCCTCGCCCTATCACCATTTTTAGTAAAGTGCTGATTCACCCGTTTTTTGATGTTCGTACTTTTACTGAGGAAAAGAATATCACCTTTTTTATCATGCATGTAATACAAGCCGGTTTCAGAGGGCATTTGTTCAACAATGTCCAATTGTCTTTGCGATAGTTCGCCATGTGTTTCTTCACGAACTACGTCTTTGATGATGATTTTATCCGTGTCCTTGGCAAGTAACAGTTTAAAGAGCTTTAGAGTGGCTATCGCATCGCCATTAGCCCTATGACGGTCGCTCATGGGAATTCCCAAAGCCCTTACCAATTTACCTAAACTATAGGATTCGGCATCGGGTAATAAATTTTTAGACAGGTCAACAGTACATAGTGTTTTACGTTCATAGTTATAACCCAATCGCCTAAATTCGGTACGAAGTATTCTATAATCAAACTGGGCATTATGCGCAACGAGAACAGAATCTTCAGTTATTTCAATTATACGTTTAGCAACCTCATGGAATTTAGGAGCGGTACGCAACATTTTATTATTGATACCTGTGAGATTAACCACAAATGGCTGAATATCTTTCTCAGGATTGACAAGGCTTATGAATTTATCGACCACTTTGTGACCATCGAACTTGTGAATGGCAATTTCTGTAATACCCTCCTCATTATATTTTCCTCCCGTTGTTTCTATATCTAGTATCGTATACATCAATCTCCTGCAATAATTTGTTGTTAATTGGAATAATTCCTCGACCCAAAGATACTACTTCCTATACGTACCATGTTGCTGCCTTCTTCTATAGCGATTGTAAAGTCACTGCTCATGCCCATAGACAAGATTGAAACATTTGGTAATACATTCTTTAACTCGTCGAATATGCACTTTAAATGTTTGAATTCTTTTCTGATTTGGGTTTTATCACTTGTAAAAGTGGCCATTCCCATTAGACCAACAAGCTTGATGTTCTCAAGTTGTCTGAATTCTTCAGATTTTATGATGGCATCCAATTCAGACATATCTAAACCAAATTTAGAGTCTTCTTCAGCAATATGCATCTGTAGCAAGCAGCTTATTTTTCGATTATACTTTTTAGCCTGCTTATTTATTTCTAGTAATAACTTAAGACTATCAACACCGTGGATTAGGGAAACAAATTCAGCCATATATTTGACCTTATTTCGTTGTACATGGCCAATCATATGCCATTGAATATCTTTTGGCAAGGTCTCCCATTTCTGGGCCATTTCCTGAATTTTGTTCTCCCCAAAAACGCTTTGTTCGCTTTCATAAGCCTCTAATATGTCTTCATTTGACTTTGTTTTTGATACTGCTACTAGCGTAACATAATCAGGTAATATTTCTTTTATGGTGAGCAGATTTGTTGCTATAGACATGTTGGGTTAGATTTAAAACTCATAAATAGTCATACCACTTCTTAGTTTAGGCTCAATATAGGTGCTTTTCGGGGGCATTACCAATCCGGCATCAGCAATGGCTTTTATTTCATCAATGTTCAGAGGTACAAGACTAAACCCAACGGTAAATTTTCCTTGGTCAATTTCATCTTTCATTCGAATGACATTATGCTTGCCATAACCATATTGTATGCGCTTATCAGTTCGTAAATTGGTTATGCCCAAAATGGGTTCTAGGACAGTTTTATAAAGAATTTGTGTATCTAATTCACTTAATGCATCTGTAAAATGGTAAACTTTTCTTCGAAGGAATAAGGAATAAAACTCCCCTTCAAGATACATGCTGAAATGATGTTTCTTTGTGGGTTTGTATAATACATTTCCTTTCTTCTCAATTCTGAAATAGGTATCTAATTTTATAAGAAATTCTTCTTTTGTATGTCCGTTAAGGCCTTGGACCATGCGATTGAATTCAAAAATGCGAATTTCGGACTCCGGAATTAAATAGCTCATAAAATAGTTATAGGGTTCCTTACCCGTATGGTTTGGATTACTTTTTTCGGAAATACTAGCTAACAAATTCGATGAGGCACTTCGATGATGGCCATCTGCGATATATAATGTATTGATGCTTTCGAATTCTTTTTGCAGTGCTTTCGTAGTTTCACTTTTTGAAACGGTCCAAAGCGTATGTTTTATTTTGTCTGGAGAGGTAAAAAAGTACTCTGGTTCATTTAGTTTCTCTTTGGCGATAATTGCTTCAATAGAACGCTTATCTGAATAGGTCATTAATACAGGTTCTGCATTAAACGCAACGGTCTTTAGGTATTTCGCAAACAATTGCTCACGCTGGCTAAGTGTATCCTCATGTTTTTTTATAACGTCATTTCGATAATCCTTTATGCTTGTAGCGCAAAAAATGCCACAACATTTGAATTTGTCTTTTTCAATTTGATAAATATAAAAGCTATCCCTGCTGTCTTTTAGGAAAATGTTATCTTCTAAAAACTCCAAATAGCGATTACGTACCATTTTGAATCGTTCTTCACCAGAAACTTCTTTGTCGAATTTAAATCCGGGATTTATGATGTGCAAAAATGAAAATGGGTTAAAGCTAAGGGCAGCTTCCAACTCTTTAATTGAGTATTCTTGATATGATCTAGATGAAACAAAAGCAACTTTGTCTTTTGTCGGTCTAACTGCCTTAAAAGGTTTTATTACAGCCATTTATTCTTTTTGAATTGTAGAGAAACCTTTTCAGCTTTCTTGGATTCTGAGTAATCATAAAATCCCTCACCAGATTTAACACCAAGTTTTTTGGCCATAACCATATTGACAAGCAGGGGGCATGGCGCATATTTTGGGTTTTTGAATCCGTCATACATCACATTGAGAATAGAAAGACAAACATCCAATCCGATAAAGTCTGCCAACTGCAAAGGCCCCATTGGGTGGGCCATACCTAATCTCATCACGGTATCAATTTCTTCAACACCTGCAACGCCATTGTATAAAGTTTCAATGGCTTCGTTTATCATCGGCATTAATATTCTATTAGCAACAAAACCAGGGTAATCTTTGACCTCTGTAGGTGTTTTTCCTAATTTTTTGGATAGTTCCATCGTTGTATTTGTAGTCTCATCCGACGTGCTATAACCTCGAATAATTTCAACAAGCTTCATAATAGGAACAGGATTCATAAAATGCATACCGATTACCTTTTCCGGCCTTTTGGTTACTGCTGCGATCTGCGTAATAGAGATTGAAGAGGTATTGGTAGCCAAAACAGTATTCGCAGCACATAGGGCATCCAATTCTTTGAAAATGCCCAGTTTAAGATCCAAACGTTCTGTGGCCGCTTCGACGACCAAATCAACATTTGATGCACCTATAGATAAATTACTGAAAGTTTCAATATTTGCCAAGGTATTGGACTTGTCCACTTCATTTATTTTTTCCTTGGCAATCATCCTATCTAAATTCCTTACAATCGTTTTAAGACCACGATCCAAGGATTCCTCTGAAATATCGATGAGATTTACTTTGTATCCGTTTTGTGCAAAAACATGGGCAATTCCATTACCCATTGTTCCTGCACCAATTACTGCGATATTTTTCATTTGAAAGTATTTTCTAGAATGATTCTATAACCTGTAAAGCAACCCTTAAGGCCTGTGCTCCTTGACGCAAACTAACAACAGGTATAGTATCTTTGTTAATAGCATCTGCAAAGGTCTCCAGTTCGTCAAGTATGGCATTATTTGCTTCAATATTAGGATTTTCGAAATAAATCTGCTTTTTAACTCCCTCTGCATTCTGTAAAATCATGTCAAAATCACCAGGTGTTTCCAGGGCATCTTTCATTTTCACTACTTCAACCTTTTTTTCCAAAAAGTCTACTGAAATATACGCATCACGTTGAAAGAATCGTGATTTTCTCATATTCTTCAATGAAATTCTACTGGCAGTAAGGTTGGCAACACATCCATTTTCAAATTCTATACGTGCATTGGCAATATCAGGCGAATTACTAATAACCGATACACCACTTGCATTGACTTGTTTAACTTCAGAATTCACTACACTCAGTATGGCATCAATATCATGTATCATTAAATCCAAAACCACAGGAACGTCCGTACCTCTTGGATTGAATTCTGCCAATCTATGTGTCTCAATGAACATGGGATTCTGGATTTTGTCTTTCACCGCTATGAATGCAGGATTGAATCTTTCCACGTGACCGACCTGACCTTTGACTGAGTGCTTGGTTTCAAGCTCCAATAAATGTACAGCTTCTTCAAGTGTATTGGTAATAGGTTTTTCAATGAATACATGCTTGCCCTTTTCCATGGATTTTTTGGCACAGTCGTAATGTGAAAGCGTGGGGGTAACAATGTCAACAACGTCCACAGCATCAATGAGTTCATTAATATTTTCAAAACAAGAGTAACCAAATTCCGCAGCAACCTTTTGCCCGTTAATCTCATCGGGGTCGTAAAAACCAATTAAATCATATTTTGGGGATTCATTGAGTAGTCGAAGATGAATTTTCCCCAAATGTCCCGCTCCTAAAACTCCAACTCTAAGCATAAATAGTATTTTGTTCAAAAATAAACATAGTTTGGTAGTTAATATAGTTAGAACTTTAAAAGTTTTGGGGATCCTAAGACGGGATTTTGATTTCTTATGGCAAACTTTATTAACTTCGCTTTTTCGAACCAAACTTTTGCAATAACCCTTGAAAGATACGCTTAAACATCGCGGAATGCGGAATAAATTGGCTGATGTATTAACAGCCAAAGGAATAGTTGATACTAGAGTATTAGATGCTATAAGAAATGTG
>CAZYQR010000219.1:0-5083 GCA_964649755.1 uncultured Maribacter sp.
CGACAATGTACATTTGGTTCCTTTTATATATTTTGATTCCTGTTTTCCTACGCTGTATATTGTATTGCTAATCCAGTTCACTCTATCAAGATGTTTAGAAATGGCTTTGGCATCATTTATCAAACAGGCCTCGTACAAAGCTACGAACAACTTCGGGAAAAAGTTAGCGCCGCCTGCCACCGCTCCGTGTCCACCTTTCTGGATCGTTTCCGGTAAAAAAGCTTCATCTCCGGTAATAATTGAAAATGTCGGGTCAGACTTGAATTCTTCAATCAATGAAAAAAGATAATCCTGATTTCCAGAACTATCCTTAATACCAATAGCACCGAGTTCTTTTGCCATTTTTAGTGTATCTAATGAAAGATGTAATTTGGTACAGCTAGGCATATTGTACATTAAAAAAGGCAAAGGTAGTTGTGGGGCCAACGCCTCTAAATAATCTTGCATTTCGCCCTGCGAAATCGGTAAATAATATGGTGGGGCTACTACCAAAATATCAGCGCCAGCTTCTTTGGCGTGGTTAGCAAGTTCTAAAGATTCATTAAATGAAGTATCGGTGATGCATACCAGAACAGGCACCCTCCTGTTTACAATAGTGCAGGCCTCTGAGACCAATTGTTTTCTGAGCTTATGGTCGAGACTAGGCCCTTCCCCTGTGGTGCCCAATAAAAAGATACCATGAATTCCGCCCACCAACATGTGTTCTAATAAGTTATTGAGTCCACGGACATCCAAATCACCGTTTTCGAGCAACGGAGTTACCATAGGTGGGATTATTCCTTTTAGGGGCAGATTCATTTTAGCTAATTCTAATACTATCAAATAACGCAAAAATGCAATTGCCATGCCACCATAATTTTGCGTCATATACATTATATATTAACCCATTTTCTAGTTTTAATTCGTAATTTCAGTCCTTGTTGTTAAAATAAATACTAATGGAGTTTGTTTTTGAAAAAATTCATGTACCTAATAAGCAATCGTTTATTTCTCGAAAACTACCCTTAAAGTCAAACGACAACGTACATTCACACAAGAATTTCGAGCTCAATTTTATTACTTCCGGGTCGGGGCGAAGGATTGTTGGAGACCATATCTCAGGATTCGAAGCTGGAGACTTGGTATTGATGGCCCCTGATTTACCACATTGCTGGGAGGTACAAGAGGGAGAAAACCAAAAGGCATTTTGCATCGTCACCCATTTTTCTGAGGATATTGTAAGTTCTGATTTTTTTAAGATGCCCGAGTTGGAAAAGGTGGTGGACCTATTGAAACAATCGAAGCGCGGACTGCGGTTTAAGATTGAAAATGATGCTAAGATCCGTCGTATTCTTGAAAGAATGACTCGATTTGAAGGCTTGAAGTACTATATACAAATGCTCAAATTATTCAACGTGTTGCTAAAGATTAAGTACACGGAAAAATTATCGAACCCTATCGATCAAGAAGTAATTTTTTCTAAAAACCTTGAGAAAATCAACAAGGTGTACGCTTATGTGTTTCAGAACATTCAAGAAGGCGTAAAGTTAGAAGAGGCATCGGCAATGTTGCACATGGCGCCAAGTTCATTCTGCCGTTTTTTTAAGAAAAAGACCGATTTGACTTTTATGGAATATGTAAAAAGGGTACGGGTCGGCATAGCTGCCAAACTTCTTGCCGAGACTGATAAACAGATTACACAAATCTGCTATGAAAGCGGTTATAACAGTTTAGCTAACTTTAATTATTATTTTAAGAACATTATGGGAAAAACACCATCGAGTTATCGAAGAAGTTTCGATTAGTTTGAATTTAAAGTACTAAAAACCGACCAAGGATGAAATTATCCGTATTGTTAGTTGCCATTTCAGTTGCTGCTTTTTCCTGTAAGGGACAGTTAGAGAAATTGCCTGAGGTAAAACCAATAGATCACCCGTCCGTCATTTTAGCAGAGTTTATTTACGAACTCGCAGATGCCCGGACCCCAGAGTGTCATGCCTCAACGGTTGTGGTAAGTGGCAATACCGTGCTAGCCGCCTGGTTTGGTGGTACTAAAGAAAAAAATAAAGACGTTGGCATTTGGATTTCCCGAAAGACTTCAGCAAGATGGTCTACCCCTGTTGAGGTAGTAAATGGCGTTCAAGAAGATGGTACACGTTACCCCTGCTGGAATCCAGTGCTTTTCAAACCTAAGGGACTACCGCTGCATTTGTTTTATAAGGTTGGACCAAGTCCGCGCGAATGGTGGGGCCTTTACATGACTTCGATGGATGATGGGGTGACGTGGTCGGAGCCAATAAAACTTCCTGATGGTATTTTAGGCCCGATTAAAAATCAACCTATTCAATTATCGGATGGTACTATTCTTTCCCCGTCAAGTACAGAAAGTAAAACCGAAGGTTGGAAAATACATTTGGAAACTAGCAATGATTTAGGTAATACATGGTCAAGAACTGAGCCATTGAACGATGGCAAGGAATTTGGTGCCATCCAACCTGTGGTTCTTAATTACGGCAATGGAAAGTTGCAATTGCTGAGTAGAACGAAGAACGATGTTGTAACCCAAAACTGGTCAGAAGATAGCGGAAAGACATGGAGCAAAATGACAAAGAGTTCCCTTCCGAATCCAAATTCTGGTATTGACGGGGTTACTTTGAATGACGGGAGACAACTTTTGGTCTACAATCCCACCCAAAAAAATTGGGGTAATCGAGTCCCTTTGAGTATTGCATTATCTACCGATGGAGAATATTGGAAACGCGTTTTGGATCTTGAACCTCTTCGAAAAACTACTGATAAAGAAGGAGAAGAGTATTCTTATCCCACAGTAATACAGGCCCAAGATGATAAAATACATATCGTTTACACATGGAATCGGAAAACGGTCAAATATGTAGTGCTAGACCCCGAGAAACTTAAATGAATGTTTTCATCCAACACCAAACACCCAACACTTTATAGTAAACTAACTCAATGGATTCACTAACAAAAATAGTACTTGGTGCCGCAGTTGGCGAAGCCGTTTTAGGCAAAAAAGCAGGGAATAAAGCAATGCTGTATGGCGCTATTGCAGGTACAATTCCTAATCTGGATGTTTAGCGCGATACTTGGTTGATACCGTTCCTGCGACCGAATGGCATCGTGGTTTTATCCACTCCATTTTCTTCTCCATCTTGCCTGCTCCTGTCTTCGGATGGCTGGTTCGGAAATTTACCAAATCTGTGAGGTGAGCGTATATAAAAAGGAAATTATTTTAAGTGTATTATCCCCAACATTGTTGCAATTGGTTTAATATAAACATGTGTTATAGTAAAAAACCAACCAGAATTAATGGTTGGTTTTTTTGATTTTGGAAAATACTTTATTTATAAACTTTTCACTTGCAGATCGTGAAATGCATCTGCCTGAAGTTTTAAAAGCTCCTCTGCCTTCTTCTTTTTATAAGCATAGACGGCTTCTTCTTCCTCTATTTCATTATAAATTTTATTATTCAGGGCTGTATCTGTTGCTAAAATATTTTTTCGTTGCTGTACTTTTTGGGCAACCCACGTTTTCAGAACGCTTTCCTCTTCTTCGAGCTTTATGTCATATTCACCTTTGGGTGCCAATAACTTGGCTATAATAGGGGAAGTTTCTATGGCCAAGAACAATAAAAAGATAAAAAACGATGGAAACCAAGGCAACTCTCCTAGGGCATTTATACGGGCCATGAGTCCGTCAAAACCATCTATGATGGGTTGTGAATCTTTGACCGAAGTTGCATAATCGCCCTGTAAACCAGTAATCTGGGTTTCAACGGCCGATATTTTATCGGCATTGACTTTCTTTAATTCTGATAGTTCGGCCAAGGCCGCATCATGTTTTTCGCGTTTCTCAGCATAGACGGGACCTTTACCTAACAGCATGGTCCCTGCAGTACCTTCGGCCTCAGTAATATAAGTGTCATAAAGGGCATTGGTTTCTGCTTCCTGAGTATCGATTTCAGTTTTCAAAGCAGTAATATCCTGATTCAATTTTTCAATAGCTGGGGTATATTGTAAGGCCAATTGGTCTTTATTGGCTAAAGTGAGTTCGTTTTTTTGTTCTAGAAGGACTTGGTTGATTTCCTTTTCAAAAATCTTCATCTCCAAGGGTTTGGAAATTACCACGGCAATAATCACCGCCAGGATAATTCTGGGCGCGGCCTGCAATAGTTCACTGCTAAAACTGTCACGTTTCTTTATGGTGGAAACAATGAATCTGTCTAGATTAAAAATAAGCAGCCCCCATATAAGTCCGAAGAATATAGCTGCATAAATTGTGTCAAATACGGTGTAAAGGGCATATGCGCTGGCTAAAAATGCCATTACTGCGGTAAAGAAAACGGTTGCGCCTATACCGGCATATTTGTTTTGTTCGCCTTCCGAACAGGTTTTAAGCAAAGAGGCATCGGCCCCTGAACAGAGGATAAAAAAGTGCTGTAACATAGTGTTCTGATTTTGATACTGAAAAGACCTTTCGACCCTGCCTGCTGGCAGGCAAGGTGCGCTCAGGATGACAATTCAGCATTGATTGATGGTTCATATAGACTATTAGAACGCCAACACTGAGGATTTGTTACAAAAAAGCCGGGAAAATCGAGGCTTTTCTAATGAATTTATGATTTCGTTTAGTTTTTAGTGAGAATTGGTTTTGTTGATAATTCAACAATTGGCTTTTTAAGTCCTTTATGTCTAGTCCTAAGATTTATATTATTGTTCTTTTTAAGAATAGTTATTGCCTTATCGGATGAAATCTTTTTTCCCTCGAAATAGAATATTGCACCTTGTTTGGCCATTTCAATGGCATGGTCCAGGGGTGAAATTGGCGTTGGTGGGGTAGGTGGAGTAATCTGGTTTTCTAGTATAATATATCCTGCGCTTTTATCATCATTTCGTACAGAAAGATTGTTTTTCTTAGAAGATGGCAGCGAATTCATCGTATTTAAGTCTTCAAGATTTTTTTTCTTAGAAGATGGCAGCGGATTCATCATTATTAAGCCGTCATATGGATCCTGATGTGCAATGATTTCTTCGATAATTTTATCTGCGTTCGCTACTTCATTTAGGTCTGGAGGACTTGGTGG
>CAZYQR010000220.1:0-5063 GCA_964649755.1 uncultured Maribacter sp.
GACCTTATTGATGGCGGAACAGAAGATACATTTCAACTTGCAAAAGAATGGGATTCTTTTGATCGGCGAACTTCAAAATTAAATATGCCCTTCTTTTATTTAGGAGGAAACCACGACCTGACCAACCCGGTAATGCGCGAATTTTGGAAAAACAGGTTTGGTCCTCGTTATTACCATTTTACCTATGAAAATGTTCTATTCTTGATGGTGGACTCCGAAGATTATGAGGAAAAACGGATGCTTGAAATTTATGAAGCCAGAGCTAAGGCTTTACAAATAATAGCCGGTGAAATGGAAGGTAAATATGAGGATTCAGAGTATTACCATATGATCGAACGACGCCTTGGTGGTATGGGCAATGACCAATTCGAATATTTCAAAGCCGTTCTAAAAAAATATCCGAATCCAAAATGGACGTTCATTTTAATGCACAAACCGCTTTGGATGCGTGAAGGCAATAAAGGCCTGGGGCGATTGGAAGATTTATTAAGTGAACGCCCATATACGGTGATCAATGGACATTTTCATTCTTTTTTACACCAGAAACGTCTTGGGCGTGATTATACAATATTAGGAACAACAGGAGGAAGCCAACATAAAAATGACTCCCTTTCCTTTGATCATGTTACATTGGTCCGAATGGCCAAAGAACCAGTGATTACCCATTTAAGAATGAACGGGATATTGGATGAAACCGGAAATGTTCCTGGCAATTAATGCACCTCTTGGCTTGCTGTATCACTCAATAGCTTTTTATCTTCCAGATCAATGGCATGGTACATAGAAGCAAAAGCAGCATGTACCCATATTATAGCAAAGAAGACTCCTACGATAAAACAAAGTAATCCACCAATGAAAATTGGCAGTACTAGTAATGCCATACCAAATATTTTCCAGCCATAACCACGCGTCATTTCCCAACTTTTTTCAACAGCTGCAACAGGCTCCATATTTTTATCCATTACGAGATAAGAGACAAAAACGAGTCTACAGGCCAGTATTATTCCGGGAATTATGAGAAAAACAAATCCAATACCAATAATCGCAAAGGTCAACAAGTTGGCCAAAATTATATTTAGATAATTGTTTCTAAACCCGTCGAAGAGTTCTGAAATATCAACTTTTTCATTTCTTATACCCCTTAAATAGAGTAAATCCCCGCCATATTTTACTACAGGCAAGAACAATAGACCATAAGCCGCAATCAATACTTGCAATAATAGAATCCCCGGCGTATTTTCCCATTCTGAATCCTGAAGGGCTGAAACAGGCGCTTCCAATAAGCCAACTACTATAGTAATGATAAACAGATATAGGAAGTATTTCCACATTTGTTGCCATGCGTATGTATAACTTCCTGAAATTGTTGCTTGCGGTTGTCTTTCTTCTTTTACAATTTCCATGATCTTCGATTATTTAATTTTGATAAATGTACGGGGGACATATTAAAAATCCTTCCAACTTTAGTAGTGATTATAAAATCACTACCAAGGTATTGCACGGTTTTAAAGGCATTTACATACTTTTAGACTATTAAATCGTAACTCTTGTTAAGTCTACTATTCATTGTGGTTTTTATTTTTTGTTTTGCAGTAGCCATTGCATGCATATTAATTGCCCATAGCTTTATCCTGACATACAATACCGAGTTTCATAGAAACTATTTTTATTATCTCGTTACCTTTTTCGGATTTGCCTTTTATGCAATTTGGGGACAGATTTTAATGCGGGTTTTACTCTCCTCAATAGATACTGGAAGCGAAGAAATTGAAATGATCGCTAACTTTCTACCCATCTTGGGCGTTCCCTTTCTCCTCATTTCATGGATAATGTTGTTAAAAATGGGATATTCACTGATCGAGGTGCCAATAAAAAATAACCTGCTACGCATTCACTTGATCATATTCATCTTAATAATACCCATTGCATGGGGATTTTACGCATTATTGGATAAAACGAATTGGCAAATAGGGATGCAACTTGCATATACCCAAATTGGATTGACCATGTTCATAGAATTGTTATATATGAGCTTATTTGCAAGCGTTGTTTTAAAATTTGCGAAGAAACAGAACAGCCCTAATGCGAAAATCATGACCCGATTTACCATGTTGATGGTACTGGGTCTAATATTAAGGGTAGCTGTGCTCCCCTTCTACTTTGCAAATCCATGGATTCTTGCTCCACTTATTTTGATTTATTTTCTATCTAACTTCATACCCCTGTTTTATTTAAAACTTAATTCAGATTTGGTTTTTAGACCAGTTCATGCAGAAAACCCCATTGCCGAAAAAAAAGCATTGATTTATAAAAAATACCAAATCACAAAGCGCGAGAGAGAGATCGTGGAACAGATTTGCCAAGGTAAGACCAATCAGCAAATAGCTGATGAACTTTTTATAAGTCTGCAAACCGTGAAAGACCATACCCATAGAATTTACACCAAAATTGGTATAAATGGTCGTATGAAATTGGTGCAATTGGTCAATGCTTAATAAGCTTTTCATTCATTGATTTTTAATAGCCTACTTTTTAAATTCTTTCTTATTAGCCATTCATCCATAATATTGAATTCCTTCGAAAAAGGACAGGAATTAAATTTGATTCCTTAATTTAATAGCAACAATCAAAAAAAGAAACGAAATGAAACTAGGGGCATTTTCAGTAAGTCTTAGTGTAAAGGACCTTGAGACTTCAAAACAATTTTATGAAAATCTGGGATTTTCAGTTTTCGCTGGTGAAAAGGAGCGCAATTACCTTATCATGAAAAATGAGGATACCATTATTGGTCTTTTTCAAGGAATGTTCGAGAACAATATTTTGACTTTTAATCCTGGATGGGATGAAAATGCGAGCAAACTAGATAAATTTGACGATGTTCGGGAAATACAACATGCACTTAAGCAAAAGGGAGTGGCATTATTAAGCGAAGCTGATGAAAATTCTACGGGCCCTGCAAGTTTTATGTTCATGGATCCCGATGGAAATACCATTCTTATTGATCAGCATGTGTGATTTCAATGTCCATGATTAAAAAACTTGAGCATAAAATAATCGGGGTTTCAGAAAAAATCCATTCCATTTTTCAAGAGTCATACGCCGTTGAAGCGAAATTGTTAAAGGCCAAGGATTTCCCACCACTCAATAGGGATATTGATGATTTTTTAAATAGTGAATCTGAGTTTTATGGCTATTTTAAAAACCAAGAAATGGCGGCTGTTATTGAAATAAAAAATAACAAGGATTCCACCCATATTCAGAGTTTGGTGGTAGATCCTAAATTTTTTAGACAAGGAATAGCGCAAAGTTTAATTTCTTATCTCTTTGAATCATTTGGTTCGACCCATTATACCGTAGAAACAGGAGCTGAAAATCAACCAGCAATCACCTTGTATGAAAAAAATAGGTTTGTAGAAATTGAGCGATATTATGCCGAATTTGACATAAGAAAAGTTAGATTTGAAAGAAAAACAACTGCGACACCTTAAATTATTGAGTTCTTTTCTAGACATATTAAACCAAGATTCAAATCCTTCCTCAAAAGTTGAAGCACTCAAAGCAAGAATAGCAACCAAAACCTTAAAAAAAGGAGATGTATTGCAACGTGGGGGAGATAGTGTCTCACGAATTTACTACGTAAAAAAGGGCTTGCTGCGAAGTTACACCATTGATGACAAGGGAAAAGAACATATTTTTATGTTCGCCCCGGAGGATTGGATAATTGCTGATGGTGCAGATTTCACCTCTCCTTGTCAACTTTTTATTGATGTACTGGAAGATTCTGAAATTGAGATTGTCGATAAAAAATTGTTTGAGGAAGTCTATATTCCGCTTACTCTGAATAGCGATAAGCAACGAACAGCAGCAATGATCAAACGCATTTCAGTTCTACAAGAACGGGTAATAATGCTAATGAGTGCTTCAGCGATAGAACGCTACGAGCATTTCAAAACCACCTATCCTCAAATTATGCAACGAGTCCCGCAACGCTTGATTGCCTCTTATTTAGGTATGACACCTGAAGCACTCAGTAAGGTGAAAAGTGAAAAAGCAAGGGCCAAATAGCTTATTTTATTTCTTAATCTAGATTAATGCATCTTATCAACTTACTGGGGATATTTGTAGCATGAAACAAGTCATTTGAAGATTTCAATACTTACATATAGTTTGTTACCGATTTTTAATTGACCTTTTAAAAACCATAAAACATAACAGATGAAAAAAATAATAGCACTTGGTGGAAGTAATAGTAAGAAATCCATTAATAAAGAATTGGCTCAGTATGCTGCCGATAAAATAGTAAATTCTGAAACTATTGTTGCAGATTTGAATGAATTTGAATTACCACTTTACGGAATAGATTTAGAAAACAAAAAAGGCATACCGGATAATGCAATTAAACTAAACACCCTCATTGAAGATGCAGATGGCATTGTAATTTCAATGGCAGAACATAACGGCTCTTATACGGCGGCTTTCAAAAATGCAATTGATTGGTTATCCCGGATAAATCAAAAAGTTTGGAAAGACAAACCGATGCTCTTAATGGCAACCTCTCCTGGTGCAAGGGGCGGTAGCGCAGTTTTAAGCACTGCTAATATGGCATTCCCATTTTTTGGTGGTAATATCATTGCTGATTTCTCGCTACCTTCTTTTTATGATAATTTTTCAAAAGAAGGGTTAAAAAACGATGATTTGAATAAGACCTTGAATCAAAAGATTCAAATGTTTCAAGAAGCAATTTAAACTACAAAATCATGAACAAAAAAGTAAGGACATTAATCCCCGCTTTCGATATAGATATGGGTGGCATACCATTAAAACAAGCCATACCCACAAATAACGTGCAACAAGTAGATCCTTTTCTATTATTGCATCATGGCGAGATAAAATATAGAAAACACGCCAAAGCGGTACATCAAGGTGTGGGGGCACATCCTCATCGAGGTTTTACACCTGTGACTTTTATCATCGAAGGTGAAATTCATCATCGAGATAGTAGGGGAAATAACCAAATTGCGAAAAAAGGTGAAGTACAATGGATGCATGCTGGATCTGGTATT
>CAZYQR010000221.1:0-5023 GCA_964649755.1 uncultured Maribacter sp.
AGCGGACGAATTAAAAATTTGTGGTTTGAAAAGAAATAACAGGTGCTAACAAAGTGTCCTATGAAAAGCCCTAGTCCAGTTCATTAAAACGAAGGTTTTATGGGACATCGCCTTTCTACTTCATTCTGATCCTTTAACTGACTATTTTACAGCACTTCTCACTAAAGTAATCAACGCAAGCCACCAGACTTCTCTTGAAAGCCCTTTGAAAGAATTTATATAATTTAAGTATAGTTGCTTCATTTTAATTGAATGCAAAAATAAAGCCCTGATGGTTTCATCAGGGCTTTATGGTATTTTAAAATTTAAATCGAATTTAAACATAACAGCACTGGATCCACTTTAGTAGATACCGTGTTACGCTTTTATAAATCGACTTTTGATTCATTGTAGGTTCTGATTTAAAACAAATCTAGCTAAAATTATCATAAGTTGTATTTTTGGTCACAAATTCAATAATAATGAAAAAAGTTCTTTTTATGTCACTCTTTATATTGGTTTTACTATGCTGTAAGCAGGGTAAGAAGTACCATGATGAAAAGAAAATTGAAACATCATATGCATCTCAGAATACTTTGAAGGATATCTTGGATTTTCAATCTAAATTGAACGAAGAATTCAAAAATCCAGAAACTTCTCCTTTGCCTGATAGATATCGTAAAGAATTTGAAAGTCTTGACTTTTTTCAACCAGATACAAGTTATGTGGTCAAGGCTAAATTTGTTTTAACCCCGGAAGCACTACCTTTTTTAATGCCCACAACTACGGATCGTAAATCTGAAGAAGTAGTTTACGGTATTGCCCATTTTCAGCTTAACGGAAAAGAACATCGATTAGAGATTTATCAGAACAAGAAACTGATGCTTGATGAAGAATTTAAGGACTATCTCTTTTTACCTTTTACTGACCAAACCAATGCTGAAGAAAGCTATGCTGGTGGAAGATATATTGATCTTTCAATCCCCAAGACAGATTCAATTTTAATTGATTTTAATAAAGCATATAATCCTTACTGCGCATATAATAAAAAATATTCGTGTCCTATTGTGCCCAGCGTAAATACTTTGGACATTAGGGTTTTGGCCGGAGTTAGGGATTTTAAAAAGGGCAAAAAATAAAAACCCTGACATTTATGCCAGGGTTTTCAATCAATTCAAACTATAATAAATCAACCAATTATTAGTAGTATTATTAGAAAGAATAAATTGCTGCAATCAAAAATGATGATAGGCTTTTGGATGGTGCGCCATCGTTATCAAAATAAGGCTCCACATCGCTACCCCAAGAATCCAATCTAATCTCAGGTTTGATCATTAGATTTTCGACTGTAAAACTACCGGTTAGTGTTGCAGCAAATACACTCGGATCATCAGATACTGCATCAGAACGAGTGGCAAAATATTCACCTCTTAGGCCTATGGTTAAATCATCGGAAGTTGCAAATTGTGGATAAAGGGCAGCTCCAGAAAATCCTTCACCTTCGTCATCAGCGTAGGCCGCATTAATTCCTAAAAAGAAATCATCTGATAAATCAAAACCACCAGTGTAATCCACTTCAAAACCTAGTATTTCCCCACCATCATAATAGAAATTCAAAAATTGTCCTGAATATCCCAATTGAGCGCCTAAAGAATATACGCCTGTAAGGTTGTTATTAGTATCTGTAACATTCATAACAGCAAGCATTAAACTGGCATCATCCCCTAAAGAAAAATCCGCTTTTGCACCTACGTGCGAGAAAGGACCACTAGAGAATAAATAAGAAGTACTGTAGTTAAAATTTCCTACCGGAGAAATTACCTCATATCCTAAAAAAGTATTGAACCTCCCCATTGTTAGTGTTGTTCCTTCGGAAACGTTCCAATAAGCATATAATTGGTTTAGATTATAATCCCCAGTGGCAGAATCGCCCCTTGGCCCAAAGGTTACATCGGCAACAGCTCCCGTTTTTTCGCCTTCATAGGTCGCAATGATATTAGCCATGCCCAGAGCAAATCCCAATTCATCTGCAAATGAAGTTCCAAAAGATTGAGGCTCAGTGTCAGATGCGCTTAAATTGGTTTGGTAATATGCGTCTACACTACCACTAATACTAACTTCTTTTGGTTCTGCTTCCTCTTCCTGTGCAAATGTTGCTGTTGCTTTTAGAAGTAGGGTTAAAAGAAACAAATATTTTACGTAATTTGTATTTAAAATCGTTTTCATAATTCAATGTTTTAGAGCTCCTTAATTAAGGAGGTTTTTAATGATTTAAATTTGATGTTTATTGAAAGCGTAATAAACGGAGCGTTCTGCAAAACGCTCCGTATTTTTATATTAGTGTTGGTCCATCCTAAAGTCCGGATAGGCATCCATTCCATGTTCGTGAATGTCCAATCCTTCAACTTCTTCTTCTTTAGATACACGTATACCCATTGTTTTCTTAAGAGTAAAGATGATTATAAAGGCCGTTAGACAACAGAAAATCGCAGCTGCTCCAACCCCTGTTAATTGATATATGAACTGATCTACACCTGCTAAATCGCCAAATAGGCCTACTGCCAATGTTCCCCAGATACCACAAATAAGGTGAACCGTTACCGCACCTACAGGATCATCCAATCTCAGTTTGTCTATAAGAGCAACTCCAAATACAATAATTACACCGGCTATTAATCCGATGGCGATAGCTTCTAATGGTGACATTAAGTCTGCACCTGCAGTTATACCTACAAGTCCACCTAAAATACCATTAAGAAACATGGTTATATCAAAATTCTTGTACATTAAAGTAGAGGTAATAAAAGCTGAAACCCCTCCCGCGGCGGCGGCCAAACAGGTAGTAACAAGAACTAGTGAAGTTAATGCAGGGTCAGCAGAAAGAACTGAACCTCCGTTAAACCCAAACCAACCTAGCCAAAGTATAAAAACCCCAACAGCGGCCAAGGGAATATTATGGCCTGGAATAGCTTTTGGTTTTCCATCATCGCCAAATTTACCAATTCGTGATCCCAGTAGATAAATGAAGACAAGTGCTGCCCATCCACCAACGGAATGTACTAGGGTAGAACCTGCAAAGTCATAGAAACCACCTTCATCCCCGCCTAAAGTAGAAAGGAATCCGCCTCCCCATTGCCATGATCCAACAATAGGATATACCAAGCCTACATATATGATAACGAAAATCATAAAAGAACCTAACTTGACCCGTTCAGCAACGGCACCCGATACAATTGTCGCTGCCGTGGCCGCGAACATTGCTTGGAACAAGAAATCGGTCCAATAGGTATATCCACCATCTGCATATTCAGGTGTAAGGCCATCAGCCCCAATAGGAAGGCCAAAACCGCCAAAACCTAAAAACCCATTAAAATCACCTGGGTACATTAAATTAAATCCCCCTATATAGTACAACAAAAGTCCTATACATATAATAAAGACATTCTTGAATAAAATATTAATTGTGTTTTTTTCTCTGGTAAGCCCAATTTCCAATAAGGAAAACCCCGTGTGCATAAAGAAAACAAGGGCCGTACATACCATCATCCAAACATTGTTCGCTGTAAATAATCCTGCATCCATTTTGTAAAAGTTTAGTTGTTTAAAATTTAGTTGATTCCGGAATGACCGTTTTCTTTGGTCCTAATCCTATACGCCTCGATAACTTCGGAAACGAATACTTTACCATCGCCTACATTACCTGTATAAGCAGCTTCCAAAATAGCTTCTACCGTTCTTTCCAAAAATTCATCGGAAACGACAATAGTTAAATACCTCCTTTGGATATCACTTGTACTATAAGAAATACCTCTATATACATGTCCTTGTTTCTCATTGCCTACTCCCGTTACATCCCAGTAACTAAAAAAGTTGACCTCAATTTGATGTAATGCATCCTTGACATCATCAAATTTTGATTTTCTAATAATTGCTTCGATCTGTTTCATAATTAGTTTATTGATTACGGGACAAATATATATATAAAGAATATGTACCCCATAAAAAATAGGGGTATAATATAAATAATTATCCTTATGACAAATTATACCCTATAAAAATGAGGGTATGAATAATAAAAATGAATTAATTTGAATTATAAAAATTTTGAATAGTAGGAATTCACTTTTTTTTGAAATAAATCAGTAAAGAATGTCTTTTGTAAAGAATATTTCAAAGAATACCCTTAATCAATAAATTAATATGGAAGTTGAAGGCATTATTGTAGAAAGGCTCTTCTACATTAATTTGGAGAGCCATAGTCCTAAAATCACAGCAAATATACCTACGGCAATACTCGCAATTGTATAAAACGAAAATTGAAGAATCTCGCCAGACTTAAGTAATGTTTGATTTTCTAAGGCAAAAGTTGAGAAAGTGGTGAAGCCACCACAAAATCCGGTAGTTAATAATAAGGTTTGGTTTTGGGAAAGTAAATTACTCTTATAAGAAATACCTAATACCAGTCCTATAATAAGACATCCTATTATATTGACTAAAAATGTACCTAAGTAAAAGTGTTGAAAATAGGTATTGAAAGTTTTGGAAATTATATATCTAAGTAAGCTGCCTAGGCCTCCACCTATAAAAACAAGTAAAAATTGCTTTATGGACATTAAATACAATTAAGATATAACTGAGCAATAAGAATTGGTAAATATAAAATCCCGTATCTCTTCTTGCTGATGATATGATTTAAGATTATGGTCTTAAAGGTAAAAAACTAAACGGCTTTATTGTATTTCGCGGTAACTAAATCTAAAGGATAGATTTTTGAAATCGTAGAATCGGAAATTTTATTGGTAGTAGTACTGGCCTTTTTATTAACACTGTAAAGACTTGTAAACATCATTGCTGCGTTAACGCAAACTAGTAGAAAAACTATTGTTAGAAATGTAATCATGAAATTGCCCCTTTAAACGATTAACGCAAAATTACGTTGTTTGGTATTATATACGGGTCAAAGCACTTAAATTGTTGTCAAAACGTTAATTTTTGTGGTATACGTATATTTTAGGCTAATTCTTAAGTAAATACTTAATATAGA
>CAZYQR010000222.1:0-4988 GCA_964649755.1 uncultured Maribacter sp.
TTTAGATGCTGATGCTTTTGCCTATTTTAAGGAAAAAGGGATATTCAATAAAGAAGTCGCCACCAAATTCAAGGATAACGTACTTTCAAAAGGAGGTACCGAAAAACCAATGGTGTTATACAAACGCTTCAGAGGGGCAGAACCAAAAGCAGAAGCTCTCTTAGAACGTGCAGGCTTACTGAAAAAGTAATTTAATTGTTCTTTTCGGCCCAAGCAATATAACCACCTTCAAGGTTAAAAACATTCTTGTACCCCAAGGAATCCAAAAATTTAGTTGCATCGGCACTG
Organism: uncultured Maribacter sp.; assembly: GCA_964649755.1. Lineage (GTDB taxonomy): Bacteria > Bacteroidota > Bacteroidia > Flavobacteriales > Flavobacteriaceae > Maribacter_A. The sequence goes on from CAZYQR010000222.1 coordinate 289, forward strand.
CGTTTACCACTTCGGCAATATAGGTAAATGGTCAGATCCTTTTCTATTTTTTCAAACTCCGCTGAGAAACTTTCCCCTAACCAATCAATATTCATAGCTTTATCCAAATGCCCGGCATTAAATTCGCCAGGTGTCCTAACATCAACCAATACAACTTCATCAAGTTCACTTTGTGAAACTTCTGTGATATGTTTTTCTTTAATTTGAGAACATCCTAAGTTAACTAATAGAATAAAGGCAACTAAAATTATATTTTTCATACGAAGTAGTTTCCTTCAAAAATAACCATATTTGTTAAGAAAAAAATCAACTACTTTTGAAAAGAATAACAAAATAGATGGAGACCCACCAATTACATCCAGAAAATTGGGTAGATCAATATGCCGACTACCTTTTTAACTATGCGGTATCGCGCGTGAGCGATTCTGAAATCGCAAAAGATTTGGTGCAGGAAACATTTTATGCCGGATTAAAATCAGCCAAGAACTATAAAGGGACAGCTGCCGAACGCACTTGGCTAATTGCCATTCTTAAAAGAAAAGTAATAGATCATTATCGAAAGATATATTCAAAAAAAGGCAAAGCAGAAGTCCGCATGAACTATAGTTCCCAGAACGATACAGATGGTGACTGGCTAGAAGAGCAAGTGGCTGACCCCCTTAGTATTCTTGAAAATGACGAAATTGAAAATGAAGAATTAGGATTGGCTATTCAGGAATGCATTTCCAAACTACCAAAAAAACAATCACTGGTCTTCACTATGAAGACTATTCAAGGTATGAGTACTGAAGATATTTGTAAAGAACTCGGGATTAACCCGTCTAACCTTTGGGTAATGATACATAGGTCAAGAACAGCCTTAATGAGTTGCCTGAATCAAAATTGGTTTTCAATATGATTTCATGTGATGAGGCAGCTATAATCTGCAACAAAAAACAGTACAAAGAAGCGACTTTTATAGAAAAAATAAAATTGGTAATGCACCTTCTTATTTGTAAAACTTGCTCCAGTTTTTCTAGAAAGAACGCTGAATTTACTTCACTTTGTGATAAAGCGCCACTACATTGTTTGCCAGAGAGAGACAAGGTGATAATGAAAAAAGACTTGCACGATAAAATCTAGAAATAGAATGTGAGTCCCCAAATCACAAACCACCAGAAAATAGGAATGACTTCCACCCAGAAAGAGGCAAAATATTTCGATTGATTACGTTTAGTCACATACATCAATCCTCCCAAAATCAAGAAAAGTATACCCTTTGCAACGATTTCCAATTCGGTTATCTCATCCTTTAAAAAAGTCAAAAAGAAAAAGAAAAGCACCAAAAAGCTGCCAAAAATCTTAGTTTGGGTTACACCAATGCGCTGGGGTATGGTCTTTAATTCAGGCTTATCATAAGCCAAATCCCTTATCTCAAAAGGAATCAATAATGCCAAAACCAGAAGTACGCGCTGCACAACTTCCACCCAGTCGTCCCAGACGAAAACCTTACCTATTTCGGTATAAGGTAAAATAACGGTTATCCCTGACCAAACTACGGCCACCAGAAAAATCTTAAGACCTCCAAGACTTCTTAAATTTTTGGCTTGCGGTAATACCGGTAGTGCATAAAAACCAGTCAATCCCAATAAAATGAGAATTATCAGCCATGAATCCTTGCTTAAGAAATAACCGTGATAGCCACCAAAAGCAAAACCTATAAAACTAAAAAACTGAATGTTTTTATGATATCTGTTGTTGACCAAAATGTACTTGTCTGCTTCAACTCCGTATTTTATGAAATTATAACAAACAATGGTTCCGAAAAAAACAAAAAATGATAGATGATTACTCAATGTAATATTAAAAAGAAGCGCTGTTATCTGAAGCAGCGAATATACCGCCAAAGCTACATGTATACTTGCATCAAGATAAAAATCAAATAGTCTTTTCAAGAACTTCATTGAGTAAAAATAGCCAAACTGTTTATAACCTATTAAATTGGTTAAAAACTTTAGTCCCCTTCAACGATAAACCTATAATTTTAAGGGAATTAATTCCTATGTTTGCCCATCAAATTTATGTAAATATGAGAACGGACTTGTTTGCATCACGACATATTGGAATTAGTGAAGATGATCTACAGCATATGCTCAAAACAGTTAAGGCTGAAAGCCTTGATCAGATTATCGCGGAGACCATTCCTTCAGATATTCGGTTGCCCGAACCCCTTCAGTTATCTGAAGCGATGAGTGAAAATGGATTTCTATCACACATTAAGGAGTTGTCCGAGAAGAACAAAATGTTCAAAACCTATATTGGTTTGGGATATCACGAAAGTATAACCCCTTCCGTAATTAAACGGAATATTTTGGAAAATCCAGGATGGTATACCGCTTACACACCATACCAAGCTGAAATTGCCCAAGGTAGACTTGAAGCTTTGTTGAACTTTCAGACCGTAATTGTGGATTTGACCGGAATGGAATTGGCAAATGCTTCTTTGTTAGATGAAAGCACAGCTGCTGCCGAGGCCATGTCCATGCTTTTTGATGTGCGAAGCAGGACCCAAAAGAAAAATGGCGTTGTCAAGTTCTTCGTATCCGAAGAAGTACTTCCACAAACTTTGTCGCTATTACAAACACGTTCAAATCCAATTGGAATTGAATTAGTCGTTGGCAATCATGAGGAATTTGATTTTAACGATTCTTTCTTCGGCGCCCTTTTGCAATATCCAGGAAAGTACGGCCAAGTTCATGATTATGAGGCTTTCGTTGCACAGGCAAAAGAGAACGAAATCAAAGTTGCAGTTGCAGCTGATATATTAAGTTTGGTTTTATTGACACCTCCAGGTGAATTTGGTGTTGATGTGGTTGTTGGAACCACCCAACGCTTTGGCATTCCTTTAGGTTACGGTGGGCCCCATGCTGCCTATTTCGCTACTAAAGAAGCATATAAAAGAAACATTCCGGGAAGAATTATCGGAGTAACCAAAGATACTGATGGGCGGCCAGCGATGCGTATGGCATTACAGACCCGGGAACAACACATAAAACGGGACAAGGCTACATCAAATATTTGTACGGCCCAGGTGCTTTTGGCCGTTATGGCCGGAATGTATGCCGTTTATCACGGTCCTAAAGGATTGAAATATATTGCTGAGCAGGTTCACAATAAGGCCAAGACCTTAAGCCAACTATTACAAGGGTTGGGATTCAAACAATCAAACACTTCCTTTTTTGACACCATAAAGATAATTGTTGAGGATTCTAATAAGCTAAAAATCATTGCCGAAAAGAAAGGTATTAACTTTAATTATATTGATAAAAACACAATATCTATTTCTGTTAATGAAGCTACCAATGAAAATGAAATAAAACATATTTTGTCATGTTTTTTAGAATTGAACTCCAAAAATGAAACTTTTTCATTAACTGAACCCATTTTAAATGTAATACCTTCATCTCTATTGAGAACTTCCCCGTTTATGGAAAATAAGGTTTTTAATTCTTATCATTCCGAGACAGAAATCATGCGGTACATCAAGAAATTGGAACGTAAGGATTTGGCGTTGAACCACTCCATGATCTCTTTGGGCTCATGCACCATGAAATTAAATGCCGCCAGCGAAATGCTGCCTTTAAGTTGGGAGCAATGGGGCAATATCCATCCATTTGTTCCCGTTGATCAAGCAGAAGGATACCAAATTGTGTTAAGTGAGTTAGAAAAAGATTTGAATACAATTACTGGTTTTGCAGGAACCTCTTTGCAACCCAATTCCGGGGCCCAAGGTGAATATGCAGGATTGATGATGATCCGTGCCTATCATGAATCAAGAAACCAAGGACATCGTAATATTTGTCTTATACCTGCTTCGGCTCATGGTACAAATCCTGCTTCAGCAGTTATGGCAGGCATGAAAGTCGTTGTGACCAAAACCGATGCAAAAGGAAATATAGATGTAGCCGATTTAGAGGAAAAAGCCAATTTACACGCAAATAATCTTGCAGCATTGATGGTAACCTACCCTTCAACACATGGTGTTTTTGAATCATCAATAAAATATATTACCAAACTCATACATGATAATGGTGGACAGGTTTATATGGATGGTGCCAATATGAATGCCCAAGTAGGGTTGACCAATCCTGCAACCATAGGGGCAGATGTTTGTCATTTAAATCTCCATAAAACATTTGCCATTCCGCATGGTGGTGGTGGTCCTGGAGTGGGCCCAATTTGTGTTGCCGAACAACTCGTTCCCTTTCTTCCAGGAAATCCCTTGATTGAAACTGGTGGTAGCAAGGCCATTTCGGCAATTTCTGCCGCGCCTTGGGGAAGCTCTTCGGTTTGTTTGATTTCCTATGGATATATAAAAATGCTTGGGGAAGAAGGCTTGACCAATAGCACAAAAATTGCAATACTGAACGCCAATTATATCAAAGAACGATTGAGTGGAAAATATGAAGTACTTTATACGGGTGAAAACGGTCGTGCCGCCCATGAAATGATTATTGATTGTCGACCATTCAAACAAAATGGAATTGAAGTAACTGATATCGCAAAGCGTCTTATGGATTATGGATTTCATGCTCCAACGGTTTCATTTCCGGTGGCAGGTACTGTGATGATAGAACCTACCGAAAGTGAGAGTTTATCTGAATTGGATAGGTTCTGTGATGCCATGATTTCTATTCGTAATGAAATTGATATGGCCGCTG
>CAZYQR010000223.1:0-4982 GCA_964649755.1 uncultured Maribacter sp.
CCGGTGTTACGACCAATGAATATGGATTTTATTCCATTACACTTCCAGAGGGTGAGTATAATATTCAAGTTAGTTATTTAGGATTTCAAGATCAAATTCAAAAAATATCTTTATCTGAAAATAGCAAGGTGAATTTCCTAATGGTTGAGGAAGCTGAACAATTGGATGAGGTAATTGTAACGGACACAAGAAAGAAGCTCGAAATCAGGAAACCGCAAATGAGCGTAAATACCATGTCCGTTGGAACAATTAAGAAAATTCCTGTGGTTTTTGGAGAAGCCGATGTTATCAAATCCCTGGTGTTATTACCAGGGGTAACCAATGCCGGTGAAGGATCTTCCGGATTCAATGTTCGAGGCGGTTCTGCCGATCAAAATTTAATTTTATTGGATGAGGCAATAATTTTCAACTCTTCCCACCTATTTGGCTTCTTTTCAGTATTCAATCCAGATGCAATAAAAGATGTAAAACTGTATAAAGGGGGAATTCCTTCACGATACGGAGGTAGGGTATCCTCAGTGTTGGATATTTATCAAAAAGAAGGTAATAGCAAGAAATTAAAAGTAAATGGCGGTATTGGTGCCGTTGCAAGTAGGCTACTTGTTGAAGGACCCATTGAAAAGGATAGAGCCGCTTTTCTTGTTGGCGGACGCGCCTCTTATGCCCATCTTTTCGTACCTCTGTTCAATGTTGATAACTCGGCTTATTTTTATGACCTAAATACTAAAATCAACTATAAGTTGAATGAACGAAATAGTTTATTTCTATCTGGGTATTTTGGCAGGGATGTGTTCAGCATAAGTGATAGTTTTGAAAACACCTACGGTAATGCCGTTGGCAATTTTAGATGGAATCATCTTTTCTCTGACAAACTCTTTTCTAATCTATCCTTGATTTATTCCGATTATTATTACGGCCTTGAATTGGATTTTGTCGGTTTTAATTGGAACTCAGGGATTCAAAATTTCAATGTCAAATATGACTTAAAACATTATGTGAAAGATAATCTTCAAATCAATTACGGCCTTAATAATATCTATTATCAATTTAATCCAGGGAAAATTGAACCAAGTAGCAGCGACTCTGGAATTTTGGAAGAACAATTAATACAGAAATATGCCAATGAATTTGCTGCCTATGTTGACTTTGAACACGAAATCACTGATAAACTAAGTATGGAATACGGACTTCGATTTAGCTATTTTACTCGTTTAGGTCAAGAAGAACTGAATGTTTACGAAAATGACGACCCTGTTATTTTCAATCCGTTCACTTTAACGTACCAAGAAGCAGAACCTATCGAAACCATTAATTCTGACAGAAAAAACACCTTAAAAAGTTTCTCCAACTTTGAGCCAAGGGTATCTTTAGCCTATACACTGAACTCGGAAAGCTCTATAAAGGCAAGTTACACCCGGCTTTCACAGTACCTACATTTATTGTCGAACACCAGCTCCCCTACTCCACTGGATGTTTGGACCCCAAGTGGCCCTTGGGTGAAACCGCAACTCTTAGATCAATATGCGCTAGGTTACTTTAAAAATATCAATGAGGGTGATTTTTCTTTTGAAACTGAAGTTTTCTATAAAGACATCCAAAACAGGATAGATTATATAGATGGGGCAAACTTAATTGCCAATAACGCCATTGAACAAGTAATTCTTAATGGCGAAGCAAGGGCTTACGGATTTGAAATACTTTTACGTAAAAATGAAGGTAGACTTCAAGGATGGTTGGCATATACGTTGTCTAAATCCGAGCAACGCACTCCTGGAAGAATACCAAAGACTGACAACGGTAGATCAAATGTAGAAACTGGTATAAATCTGGGAGAATGGTATAACACTCCATATGACAAACCCCAGGACATTGCCCTTTTCGGCAGTTACGAATTAAATGACAAATGGAGCTTCAATGCAAATTTTGTTTATCAAACAGGGCAACCAACCAACTACCCTATAGGTCAATTTGAGTTTGAAGGCCTTGTAGTTCCATATTATGGATTTCGAAATAAAGAAAGACTACCTGATTATCATAGAATAGATTTGGGTGCAACACTTACTCCCAAGAAAAATGCAAATAGCGAATGGCAGTCAGAATGGATTTTTAGCATTTACAACTTGTATAGTCGAAGAAATGCAGCGTCAATAAATTTTAGAAGAAACCAAGATACGGGTGTTAACGAAGCCCTAAGAACATCAATATTCGGAATCATTCCTGCAATAACTTATAATTTCAAGTTTTAAGTTACCCATTATGAGAAAAATAGGATACATAATTTGTATGATATGTCTCAGTTTTAGCTGTGAGGACGTTATTGAGGTTGATCTACCCACTACAGAACCACGCCTAATAGTAGAAGCATTAATGCGAGTGGACATCAATGAGGAATTTATCCCTATTGAGATAAAGGTTACAGAGACCGATAACTTTTTTGGGGAAGTGCCCGTGACCTCACTGGAAAATATCATAATAATTAGTACCCTTACCGATTCGCTTGGGATTCAAAGTTCTGGCATAAGTACCCTGGCCGAATCGGAACCAGGAACCGGTATATATATTCCCGACCCTAACTTTTCATCAGATCAACGAATACCAACTTCAGCCGTTGAATTCGACCTGCGCTATGACCTAATCATAGAACATAAGGGCCGTAAATACATAGCCCAGACCAAATATGTCCCTGCAGTACCTATTGACAACATAGTTCAGGGTACTGGCACTTTATTCGATGATAATGATACGGAAGTGGTGATTACCATCAATGATGATCCAAGTCGTGATGATTTCTACATTTTTGATTTCGATTTTGATGAATACCTTGTAACTGAAGATGAATTCTACCAAGGACAAGAATTTGAATTCTCCTACTTCTATGATCGAAAGTTTGAACAAGGAAAAGAGATTGAAATCAGTATTTTGGGTGCAGACGAGACGTTCTATAATTATATGAACCTATTGATTGAGCAGACCGAAGATCAACAAGGCCCTTTCCAGACACCTGTTGCTACGGTAAGAGGAAATGTATTTGATATTACTGGTCTTGACAATATTGATATTTTCGACAATGCGGAGCGCCCACAGGTTTTTCCGCTTGGTTATTTTGCTATTGTTCAGGAGTTTAAGGGGCAAATCATTATTCAATAATGTTAACACCAATAAGTATAAACCCATGAGATCTTTAAATACTTTCCTTAGTTTAATTGCCTTGTTTTTGGTTACGATTTCGTGTGAAGATGTTATAGATGTTGAAGTGCCAACTACACAACAGCGGCTTAATGTAAATGCCCTTATAAGGGTAGATATCTCACAAGCATTCATTCCAATAGAAGTTAAGGTTTCATTAACCAATAATTTTTTTGAAGAAATACCAATTACCGAGGCTGAAAGTATTGTTATTCTCGCCCAAGAGTTAGATGAGAATGGTGTTGTCATAGATTTCCGTTCTTCAAGTTTAAGTGAAAAAGAACCTAATTCCGGCATATATATACCAGACCCCAATTTTTCTTCAGACCAAAGAATGCCGACCAATATTCTTGGTAAAAACTTACTTTTCAGTTTATTGATTAGGCATGAAGGCCGCTCATACTTGGCACAGACGAGGTATGTACCCACTGTTCCTATTGACACCATTCTACAGGGAAATGGAACATTATTTGATGGAGACGAAACTGAGATAATCGTTACCTTTATAGATAATTTTGAAAGGGATGACTTTTATCTATTCGATTTTGACTTTGAAGAGTTTTTGGTGACAGAAGATGAGTTTTATCCAGGGCAACAATTTCAATTCTCATATTTCTATGATAGAACCTTTGAATCTGGAAAACAAATTGACATAAGTATTCTAGGTGTCGATGAAACTTTTTATAATTATATGAATCAACTTATTGTGCAAAGTGGAGATATACAAGGTCCTTTTCAAACGCCGGCAGCAACGGTGAGGGGCAACATTTTCGACGTTACTGACTTGGATAACTCAAATGTTTTTGACAATGTTGATCAACCTAATTTATTCCCTCTTGGATATTTTGCCATTGTACAAGAATTTAAAAAAATGATAACAATAAAGTGAGATAAAATCTTGTTTGGGTATATTGTTTAAAAGATTTATAAAAGTTGAAATACTAAACGCTATCAATTCTTCCACATTTTTTGGATTGTTTTAAAAAGTTCCTATATAATCCAAAATGATGCGTTCCATTACAAAAATATAGGCATTTAATTGGTACTTTTGGAGCTCAATTAAATGGCAGCAGTAAAAACAAATAAGGATTTATTGATTAAAGGAGTTAAGCATTTTGCATATACATTTGCACTGATGTTTATTGCTCCAGTAGTATTGTGGCAAGCTTTTAAAAATCAGGAACACGCCTTTTATATTCCGGTATTGATAGTTGGCGTTATTCTGGCGATAGCCGCTATAGCTATGGGATTTTATAGCGTTCAACTAATAATGAACGCCCTGTTTAATTCTTCTAAAAAAGAAAATTAAGCTTTCTATGCTTTCTTGTTGAAATTATTCACCTCCTTTTTTGGCAGAACCCCACTTGTTTTCCAAATCCATATAATCAAACTCCAATGCCGATTTTTGTGGTACCAATCGGCTAGCGGCAAAAGCACGTTGTAGTATATCTTCAATCATATAATCCTCATGGACAACATTTGGGTTATACTCTTCTTTGAGGCTTATTTTAAACATTTTTGCAGTAGTACTATACCAAAACGCCCGCCAACCACTTCTTAACTCTTTTACTAAATCAAAAGTCGTTTTTCCTGTCTGCCTATAAATTAGCTTTATCAAGATTTGGCCTTCGGTACGGGTCAGTTTTTTAAGTTCATCAGAAAACTCCCCCTCAATATATTTTTGAACTTCTTTGGTGTATTTTTTACGTTTTCGCTTCTTTTTGATATTAGTAAGGCTATCATTCAGTTCGCTTAAACGTTCTGCAGCTAGTTTGGCATATGGGTAAACTTTAATC
>CAZYQR010000224.1:0-4978 GCA_964649755.1 uncultured Maribacter sp.
CAAGATGGTCACATGCATCAGGTACGGTCAATGGTTTTGTAGATGATATTCTGATCAATGCCTCGGAAAAAAAACGAAGAGACATTCCTTCTCAAATTGCACACTGGAATTTAAAGGAACTCGTAGTTTTTAATTCAAAATACTTGGCAGGTTTTGTTACTGAGAAGTATACGATTTCGCTCAAAGATGGCCATCATCAGTCTTTCCAGCAAGCAAAGCACATTGCCTATAATTGGATCCGTACGGACATTGGGGGGGACACACAACGAATCAACCATGCCGATATCAAACTATCTGATGAAACCTTTAAACACATTCTGCTGCCCGTTTATCTTAGTTCATATAAGTATAATGGTAAGGAATATCATTTTTACATCAATGGCCAAACCGGCACATTAAGTGGGACAAGACCTTATTCTTTCTGGAAAATATTCTTTTTAGTCCTTTTTATTATTGTAGTCTTTGTGCTTATTGCGATTTTTGCACAATGAGGACATTGGTAATAGGTGATATCCATTCTGGATTAAAAGCACTTGAACAAGTATTGCATAGAGCAGCTGTTTCTGAAGAAGATAGGTTGGTTTTTCTGGGGGATTATGTTGACGGATGGAGCCAAGCTGTAGAAACTGTTGATTTTTTGATTGAGCTTGAAAAAACCCATAATTGCATTTATTTACGCGGGAATCATGATGAGCTTTGTTCGGACTGGTTGGTAAAAGGTGCGGATAATCCTATGTGGATGCAACATGGGGGTGCATCAAGTATAGATTCATATAAAAAAGCCGATAAATATACGATAGCGAAACATATTCGGTTTTTCGAAAGATTGAAAAATTATTTTCTGGATTCTGATAATCGGTTGTATCTACATGCTGGTTTCACCAATGTTAAGGGTGTAGCGCATGAATATTTCCCGAAGACCTTTTATTGGGACAGGACGCTATGGGAATTGGCACTTTCATTGAATCCTACATTGCAAGAAGAACATCAATATTATCCCAAAAGGTTGCTTCATTATAATGAGATTTTCATTGGCCATACTCCAGTTACACGTTTAGGTAAGACTACCCCACAAAGAGCGGCCAATGTTTGGAACATAGATACAGGGGCTGCATTTATGGGGCCTTTATCAGTAATTGATGTAGCTTCAAAAGAGATTTGGCAGAGTGATTCCGTACATACTTTTTATCCTGAAGAAGAGGGTAGAAATTAAATTTTTGCACAATTTTATCAATAATTAAAGGATATAATAACGTTCTTTGTTAAAAATGAGATTATGGTTACCAAGAATATTAGATTGGAAGTAATGCAGGCCATAGAGCCTCAAGTAGGTGATTTTATGGATTCATTCCTTATTCCCATAGAAGACATTTGGCAGCCTTCCGATTTTCTTCCTGATCCAGAAAGTGACGATTTTTTAAGTTCAATTGAACAATTGCGTGAAGAATCCAAAGAACTGGGTTATGACTTTTGGGTAACTATGGTAGCAGATACTATTACAGAAGAAGCTTTGCCGACCTATGAGTCTTGGTTAATGGATGTTGAAGGCGTAAATCAGCATGATGGTAAGAAAAATGGCTGGTCTAAATGGGTGCGTGCGTGGACAGCAGAAGAGAATCGCCATGGCGATGTGCTTAACAAATACCTATACCTATCAGGAAGGGTTAATATGCGTGAGGTTGAAATCACGACCCAGCATTTAATTGCTGACGGATTTGATATAGGAACAGATAGGGATCCTTATAAAAACTTTGTCTATACCTCATTCCAAGAATTGGCAACCAACATTTCGCATAAGCGTGTTGGTCAAATGGCCAAAAAGAAAGGAAATGCCCTTTTAGGAAAGATGTGTACCATTATTGCAGGTGATGAAATGAGACACCATTTGGCCTATCGTGAATTTGTAAAAAATATTTTTGGGGAAGATCCTTCAGGAATGATGTTGGCATTTGCCGAGATGATGAAAAAAAAGATTGTGATGCCAGCGCACTTTTTACGTGAATCTGGTGGAAGCATTGGCGCAGCTTTCGAGAACTTCTCTAACTGCGCACAGCGTTTAGGGGTTTATACTGCACACGATTATATTGACATTCTTAAAAAATTGAATTCTTATTGGGAATTGGATGCCGTGAGAAGTCTTTCGGATGAGGCTGAAAAAGCCCGTGATTATCTGATGAAACTTCCGGCTAGATTAGAACGAATTTCAGAGCGTATGTCTTTCCCTGAAGATCAATACCATTTTAAGTGGGTTGAGGCCAACGGAAGGTTGTAATAAAAAAGCCGGTTCAATTTGAACCGGCTTTTTTAGCTATCCTAGTAGACTATAATTTGCCATGCTTATGCTCATCTTGCCATTTGGCAAGTTCTGCCCATTTGCCTTCATATGCCATTTTGGTCTGCATTGGCCAAGAAGCTGGATCGTGAACTTTATAACGATTACCACCACCATCCAAAACTTTTTGACAATCGGCAACAGCCGTTTCTGAAAGCGCTTTCCAAGTCTTGATACCAGCATCGCTGAACATACCCGAAATTTTTGGACCTATACCTTCTACGATTTTCAAGTCATCTTGTTTTACTGTTTTTCCTAAAGCTGCTTTGGCATCGGCAGCATTGAAAGGTACTACAGTTTCGGATGCTGTCAATGAAGATGCTACTGTAGCAGCACTACTGGCACCAGCCTTAGCTGCCCCTGCTGATAATTTGCCTTTACAGGCATCCAAATCTGTTTGTAGTTTGGCATTTTGATCTTTCAAAAGTTTTAAATCGGCAGAATTATCGATGGTTGTACTTTTTCCTTTTCCTAAAAGGAATCCGAAATAAGCACACAGTATACCAACTAATAACGGAATTAACCAGCACCAAATATTCATAGTTGAAAAGTCCATTTTTATACGTTTTTAGGTTAGTTATTTAATTTAAAGTGTTAGTGTCAATAAATCATTTTTCTCGCGTATATCACTGTTCTATACGTAAATCTTCTCCTTACATTGCTTCACATACATTACAACAAGTAATGAAAAAATAAATTCCTGCTAGAATAGTGATTATTATCCCGAGAAGGTTCGTTGTTCTTTTTGTCATGGGAAATATAGTTTAGTGTTTGGACTACAATGTATTAAAAATTTCTTAAAATATGTTAAAAACACACTACTAAATGCTCTAAATCAACATAGTATGATTGGTCTTTTTATGAAGAATCTTTCCAACTATACAGAATTTTTTACCATTTGTATAAATGTTTGCATTCATGAATAAAAGAAAGCAGAAATTGTATAAAAATAAAGATGTTAATCCCTATCTCTCCCGACAAAGTTCCGGCATTGAGGTAGGGATTCTTTTTTGATAATTAGAAGTACTAAATACCGGATGAAAAGTTATCGAGTAAATTACCACAAACAACACAAATAGTTGCAACTATACAGTACATTGAACCAATGGTACACAAAAGCTTGATTTAACGATTGTTATACCATAAATTTAATAGATAGAGAACCAAATGATTAAATCATCATGAAAACGAAAATGAAAAATTTCCTGACTTTTTGTTGTATGGTAGTTGTGCTTGGAACACAAGCCTTACTGGAAGGAAGCTGGAAAGTTGAGGAAACTCAAAAAAGTAATTTAGGAACGTAGATAAATAAAGGCAAGGTTTGACAACCTTTATTTATTTTTTATAGTTTGAGTTAGTTAGTTTAGTTGGTAAAGTAAACCCGCTGACCGTTTGAGCCAGTTTCAATGAATGAAACAAAGGAGCTGAGCGGTGAGCGGGTTTCTTTATGCTTTATAAATCAAATTTAATACCTTGTGCCAAAGGCAATTCGGTTGTATAGTTTATTGTATTTGTTTGTCTTCGCATATATACTTTCCAGGCATCAGATCCTGATTCGCGCCCACCGCCAGTTTCTTTTTCACCACCAAATGCTCCTCCTATTTCCGCACCAGATGTGCCGATATTCACATTGGCAATACCACAGTCGCTACCAGTTTGCGAAAGGAAATTTTCTGCCTCACGAAGATTATTGGTCATAATTGCCGAAGACAATCCTTGGACCACACCATTTTGTATGGCAATTGCATTTTCAACATCACCAGAATATTTTAGTAGATATAAAACGGGTGCAAAGGTTTCATGCTGAACAATTTCAAAATCGTTTTGGGCTTCTGCGATGGCTGGTTTTACGTAACATCCACTTTCATAACCTTCACCTTCCAATACTCCACCTTCAACAATTAATTTTCCACCTTCATCAACAACTTTTGTCAATGCACCCTTATACATGTTTACGGCATCAATGTCAATTAAGGGTCCAACATGGTTGTTCTCGTCTAAAGGATTTCCGATTCGCAATTGATTATATGCGCTTACTACAGCATCTTTTACCGTATCATAGATAGATTCATGTATAATTAACCTTCTTGTTGAAGTACATCGCTGACCAGCAGTACCAACTGCACCAAATACGCCTCCGATAACGGTCATTTTAATATCTGCATCCGGAGTAACGATGATGGCATTGTTTCCTCCAAGCTCCAGAAGTGATTTTCCTAAGCGTGCTGCGACAGCTTGAGCAACAATTTTACCCATTCGAATAGAACCGGTCGCAGAGACCAAAGGCACTCGTTTGTCTTGGGTCATCATTTCCCCAACTTTATAATCGCCATTGATCAAACAAGAAATTCCTTCTGGCAGATTATTTTCTTTGAATACTTGGGCCGCTATATTTTGACAAGCCACGCCGCATAAAGGGGTTTTCTCTGAAGGTTTCCATACGCAAACATCACCACAAATCCATGCCAATGCAGTATTCCATGCCCAGACAGCTACCGGGAAGTTGAATGCTGATATAATACCAACAATTCCTAATGGATGGTACTGTTCGTACATACGGTGTCCTGGTCGCTCAGAATGCATGGTCAATCCGTGCAGTTGTCTTGAAAGTCCGACAGCAAAATCACAGATATCAATCATTTCCTG
>CAZYQR010000225.1:0-4974 GCA_964649755.1 uncultured Maribacter sp.
TCGCAATGCTACGGAAGAAACCTCGCTACCAATAAAATGGTACAAAGGGGTGAAGCCGTTGGTGTTGTTGCAGCACAATCAATTGGTGAACCAGGCACACAATTAACACTACGAACATTCCATGTTGGTGGTATTGCAGGAAACATTTCCGAGGATAATAAGTTGGGAGCTAAGTTTGGTGGTATTGCTGAAATCGAAGATCTTAGAACTGTAAAAGGTGAAGATGGGCAAGGTAAAGCGGCAAATATTGTCATTTCAAGGACCTCCGAGATAAAGATTGTTGATCCCAATACAGGTATTACACTAAGTACAAATAATATTCCTTATGGTTCTCAGTTGTTTGTTAAAAATGGCGCTAAAATCAAAAGCGGAGATGTTATTTGTCAATGGGATCCGTATAACGGTGTAATCGTTTCTGAATTCCCAGGTAAAATTGCTTACGAGAATATTGAACAGGGGGTAACCTACCAAGTTGAAATTGATGAACAAACTGGTTTCCAAGAGAAAGTAATCTCTGAATCTAGAAACAAAAAACTCATTCCTACATTGTTGATTATGAACAATAAGGATGAGGTGTTACGATCTTATAACCTCCCAGTAGGTTCTCACCTTATGATAGATGATGGAGATAAGATCAAAGAAGGTACGATTCTAGTTAAAATACCTCGTAAGTCGGCTAAAGCTGGTGATATTACAGGTGGTCTTCCAAGAGTAACCGAATTGTTCGAAGCTCGTAATCCATCAAATCCAGCGGTAGTTTCTGAGATTGATGGTGTAGTTTCTTTCGGAAAGATCAAAAGAGGTAACCGAGAGATTATTATAGAATCTAAATTGGGTGAAATCAAGAAATACTTGGTTAAATTATCGAATCAAATATTGGTACAGGAAAATGATTATGTTCGTGCAGGTATGCCGCTTTCAGATGGTTCAATAACTCCAGAGGATATTCTTTCTATAAAAGGGCCTTCAGCTGTACAGCAGTATTTGGTGAATGAGGTACAGGAAGTATATCGTTTACAAGGTGTGAAGATCAATGACAAACACTTTGAAGTTGTTGTCAGACAAATGATGAGAAAGGTTCGTATTGTAGATCCGGGAGATACTATCTTCCTTGAAAATCAATTGGTTCACAAATCTGACTTCATCACCGAAAATGACGAGATTTTTGGAAAAAAGGTTGTAACAGAAGCTGGTGAATCGGAAAATTTAAAACCCGGAATGATTAAGACGGCTAGGGAACTTCGTGATGAAAACTCTGTTTTAAAAAGATCCGATAAGGCATTGGTTGAAGCAAGGGATGCTGTTGCAGCTACGGCGACACCAATTCTGCAAGGAATTACGAGAGCGTCGTTACAGACTAAATCGTTTATTTCTGCTGCTTCATTCCAGGAAACAACAAAAGTATTGAACGAAGCTGCGGTGAGTGGTAAAATTGATACTCTTGAAGGATTAAAGGAAAATGTAATCGTAGGCCATAAAATACCTGCAGGTACTGGTATGCGTGACTATGAAAGTATCATTGTTGGTTCTAAGGAAGAATATGATGAAATCATGGCTCGAAAAGAAGCCTTGAAATTTTAATTGATAATCATGAGCGATAAAGATCAAAAACAAAAACAGATTAATATAGAGTTGGATGAAAAGACAGCCGAAGGAATTTATTCCAATTTGGCTATCATTAATCATTCTGTTTCTGAATTTGTCGTAGACTTTATTAGTATGATGCCAGGTGCGCCTAAGGCAAAAGTTAAAAGTAGAATAGTGCTTACACCACAACATGCCAAGAAATTCTTAAAGGCATTGGGTGATAATGTAAGTAGATTTGAAAAAGCTCATGGTACGATTAAAGATTACGAACAACCTCCGATACCAATTAATTTTGGTCCAACAGGAGAAGCGTAAATAATAAAAACCCATGAATTTTGTTCATGGGTTTTTTTATTGGAATTTCTTTTTATTATTTGAATTCGGAAGTGAAATGCAAAATTACCGAGGGATATTTCTGTTGTGTCATTTGTAGTGAAAACTGTGAATCTGCCAAGAAAACCAATTGACCTTGTTTATCTTTCGCCAAGAATTTTTGCTTAACCCTTTTGAACTCTTTAAATTCCTCATTTTTCTCATCCTGTGGTTCTACCCAACAAGCTTTATGTACTGGAAAGTTATCATAACTACATTTTGCGCCATACTCATGTTCCAAACGATATTGAATAACTTCAAACTGTAGCGCACCTACTGTTCCAATTACCTTGCGTCCATTTAATTCCAAGGTGAATAACTGGGCGACTCCTTCATCCATGAGTTGGTCAATACCCTTGCCCAATTGCTTCGATTTCATCGGGTCGGCGTTATTAATATATCTAAAATGTTCTGGCGAAAAGCTTGGTATACCTTTATAATTCAACTTTTCGCCCTCAGTCAATGTATCCCCGATTTTAAAATTTCCTGTGTCATGTAAACCAACAATATCGCCAGGATAAGAAATATCAACGATTTCTTTCTTCTCTGCGAAAAAAGCATTCGGACTTGAAAATTTTAATTTTTTCCCATGGCGTACATGTAAATAAGGTTTGTTTCGTTCGAAGGTACCTGAAACTATTTTTATAAAAGCAAGCCTGTCACGGTGTTTTGGATCCATATTGGCATGTATTTTAAATACAAACCCAGTTAGTTCTTTTTCGTTTGGCTCTACTAGTCTTTCTTCGGCCATTTTGGCTCTCGGAGAAGGTGCAATTTCAACGAAACAATCCAAAAGTTCACGAACACCAAAATTGTTCAAAGCCGAACCAAAAAACACAGGTTGTTGTTGCCCTTTTAAATAACTCTCTTTGTCAAATTCTGAGTATACGCCATGTACCAATTCAAGATTATCCCTTAAATCCTGTGCAGCCTTCTCGCCAATAATTGATTCTAGTTCCTGACTTTCTATATCATCGAAAGCAATTGTATCCTCAATATTTTTTTTACTATCGCCACTAAATAAGTTGATGTTCTTTTCATAAATGTTGTAAATACCCTTGAAATCATAACCCATACCAATTGGGAAACTCAATGGAGTTACCGAAAGCCCCAATTTTTGTTCTAATTCATCCAATAAATCAAATGCATCTTTCCCCTCCCTGTCTAGTTTGTTTATAAAGACTATTATGGGAATGTTGCGCATTCTGCAAACTTCGACCAGTTTTACCGTTTGTTCCTCAACACCTTTTGCAACATCGACAACAACAATCACACTATCCACTGCGGTGAGGGTTCTAAAGGTGTCTTCGGCGAAGTCTTTATGACCGGGAGTATCAAGGATATTTATCTTTTTGTCCCTATAAATAAAGGCCAAAACAGAAGTAGCGACCGAAATACCCCGTTGGCGCTCAATTTCCATAAAGTCACTCGTGGCCGTTTTTTTGATTTTATTGTTTTTTACAGCACCAGCCTCTTGAATAGCTCCCCCGAACAAAAGTAATTTTTCGGTCAAAGTTGTTTTTCCCGCATCTGGGTGGGAAATTATTCCGAATGTACGTCGTCTTTCTATTTGGTCCTGAAAACTCATTACGTGATTTTGGGCAAAAATAGTCTAAAATATAGAATTATTGGCGTGATAAAGAAGTCTTTTGAAGCAGCATCGAATTGAATATTTTTTATGTATATACAGTTGTTAATTCTTTCGATTTGTCTTGTTATTTATACTTGATAAATGCTATATGGGCCCAATTTATTGTTGAAAAATTAGTATTATACAAAGTGCTTATAATATCGATAATCAGCGGGTTGTAAACATGTGCATTGCACTTTGTCGATAAATTCCGTTGTTAAAAGATATTTAATATTTATGCATTCCAATCTATTTGTCTATCAAAATATTAGATATATCTTGCAGGAAGTTTGTAAGAGCCCCACTTTTTACAATACTTTACTACTTTAAGCCATGGTGATTAGTAATTAACTGCTGATACTTATGGAAAATATTTTACACCCTGCAATAAAACAAGTTGTTGCAAGGATTTTGGGGTTGTTTATACTCTTTAATATCCTTGTTCTTGGTATTACTTCTTTAGAGGCAAGCCCACTTGTGTACCCCACTGTTACTACAAATACCGATACGGATGGCGATTCTGTTCCAGACCACAGCGATTTTGATGATGACCGTATATACGAACTTATATTAGACACTAATGAGTGCCAGGATATGCCTTTGAAATTGTTATCTCCGACGGATTTTGGCTTTCCACTAGGGGTTAGTGATGGTAGTTTGTCTGCCTTTAATATTGACTTAAGTAGCAAATGGGGACTGCCATTAGGTAGTGTTGTTGTTAGTGTTGAAGGAGCAAGTACAGATTCGAGTGGATTTTTTAGAACTATAGTTAATTCTCATATAATATTCAAAATTGGTGGATCGGTACCTGTAATTGTGAAAGCCCATCACTCTTCTGGAATACAGACAGGTGGTCAAGATGGTATTTTGGCATTAGATAATGTTGAGTATGAGTTTGTTGGGTCATTAAGTCCTGGCATGGTATCTGTTGTGGACGATAATAATTACTATGTTAAGAATACAACTGCTACGAGTAATCATCCTGAAATTAATGTTGATTGGGAATCTCAATCCCCAGTTACAGATATAAAGTTTTATACTACCTCAACAGCTTCAAGTCAAATTGCTTTGTATGTAGCGCCTTATATATGTACAGATACCGATGGGGACGGAGTTCCTGATTTAGTGGATCTTGACGACGATAACGATGGCATATTGGATACCGTAGAGGATCTCAACCTCGACGGTGACAACGACCCGCTGACCGATCCTTTGGACAGTGATGGCGATGGTTATCCTGATCATTTGGACATCGACTCGGACAATGATGGGATCTTGGATAATGTAGAGGCCCAGACTGATGAAGCTTTTCAAGCCCCTTGTGGAATGGACAGCGATGGCAACGGTCTAGATGACCATTATGAAACCAATCCTGGATCGGGAGA
>CAZYQR010000226.1:0-4950 GCA_964649755.1 uncultured Maribacter sp.
CCTTATACTACCTGAAGCCAAAATTAATTCCAAAAGAAAAAGTATCGAACTCTGCCAAAGTATAATCCGCATGCAACCTAAAGAATCCCAATTTATATTTGAATCCTACGTTGGCCGTAATTCCACTGGCATTTTCATCTATTGAGAAAGGATCAATATAAGTTTCCTGAATAGGGCCGGATTGTACTGTATAAGTACCCAAAACGTCAGTAGTAGAATTACCGGATAAATATCCCAACCCACCATAAAAATTAATGATTGGAAGTTTCGTGGAGACTATTGCCTGAAAAACCCAGCTATTCGTGTCAATTTCAAGTCTTTGATCTTGTCCTGCAATGATACTTGTATTCGTAAAATCGTAAGAGGCGTCTAAATGGGTATACCCGATAACCCCCGAAATGGCAATTGGTAAAACCTTATCCGCAGGTAAGTGCTTGGTAAATTCATGCTGAATACCAAAACCATACATGCTCATACCAAAATCATCAATTTTGAACTTTGGTAAAAATCTTGCTTTTAGTTCGGTACCTTTAATTATACCCACGCTTGCTTGAATAAATGCCGAAGGAACGAAATTAACATTTTCAGAGGCCATTCCTGAAGGAAGATCAAACTCTTCTCTTAGAAGTCCATTCTCATCTTCAACGAATACGCGAACATCTTCAATATCCCCCAAAGCAGTAGAAACCAGTTTTGAATTACTTCCATCAACAAATTGCAGGTTCTCATAGTCATCTGTATTTAACTCAAAGGCTTTTTTATCCTCTTTATTCCTAAAACCAGCCATGTTACCTATTATTGAAATCTCAAATCCGGCCAGTGGTTTGGCATCAGCGGTATTATACCATCCGCTGGAGATACTATACATAATACCCTCAGAGGCTGGTGAAATATAATCGGTTGTAAATGTTTCAGCGTCATTAAGACCAGCTGCCAATATATCGTTGATATTGGTTTGAGCCATAGCTTGAAAACTACAGGCCACTGCTAATAGGGATATTATTCGTTTCATCTGTATGAATTTTCCCTAAAACTAAAAACTCTGACATTACTGTCAGAGTTTTTGTTGTGTAAGTGCTATTTCTTATGCATCAATGTTCGCATAAACGGCATTTTTCTCAATAAATTCCCTTCTTGGGGGTACCTCATCACCCATTAACATAGAGAAAACCCTATCGGATTCTGTGGCATTATCAATAGTTATTTGCCGTAATGTTCTGAATTCGGGATTCATAGTAGTATCCCACAATTGCTCGGCATTCATTTCACCAAGACCTTTGTACCTTTGAATACCCACACTACCATTAAAGCTCTCTGCAATTTCATCACGTTCTTTATCAGACCAAGCATACCGTTTTTTAGCACCTTTTTTGACAAGATATAATGGTGGTGTAGCGATATAAACATGACCACCTTCAATCAATTCCCGCATATAGCGGAAGAAGAACGTTAAAATAAGTGTTTCAATATGACTACCATCAACATCGGCATCACACATAATAACCACTTTATGGTAACGTAATTTTTCAAGGTTCAGCGCCTTACTATCATCTTCTGTACCTATAGTTACACCAAGTGCAGTATATATATTTTTTATCTCTTCGTTTTCAAAAACACGATGTGGCATTGCTTTTTCGACATTCAATATCTTACCACGAAGTGGAAGAATAGCCTGGAACATTCTATCCCTTCCTTGTTTGGCAGTACCCCCTGCCGAATCTCCCTCAACAAGAAAAACTTCACAATTAACAGGATCTTGATCAGAACAATCAGACAATTTTCCAGGAAGCCCTCCAATACTCATTACCGTTTTACGCTGCACCATTTCACGTGCCTTGGTAGCAGCATGGCGAGCCGTAGCCGCTAAAACCACTTTTTGGACAATGATTTTGGCATCATCTGGATGCTCTTCCAAATAATTGGTCAACATTTCTGAAACAGCCTGGCTTACTGCAGAAGAAACTTCCCTATTCCCAAGCTTTGTTTTAGTTTGCCCTTCAAATTGGGGTTCAGCAACCTTCACAGAGATTATAGCAGTTAATCCTTCCCTAAAATCATCGCCCTGAACTTCAAACTTCAACTTATCCAACATTCCAGAGGCATCGGCATATTTTTTCAAAGTACTTGTTAGTCCCCTTCTAAATCCTGACAAATGTGTCCCACCTTCATGGGTGTTGATATTGTTTACATAGGAATGCAGATTTTCAGTATAGCTAGTATTATAGATCATGGCTACCTCAACAGGAATATCATTCTTTTCACCTTCCATCGAGATAACATTCTTAATCAACCCTTCCCTATTGCCATCTAAAAACTTAACGAATTCCTTTAATCCTTCATCGGAATAAAAAGATTCAGAAACAAACTCACCTGTTTCGTCTTTTTGGCGCATATCGGTAATAGAAATGGTTACCCCTTTATTCAAAAAGGATAGCTCCCGCATTCTATTGGATAAAGTTTCATAACTGTATTCAATGGTTTGTGTAAATATGGTTTCATCTGGATGAAATGTTATAACCGTACCTCTTTCGGTAGTTTCGCCTATGCTCTTTACGGGATAAAGCGATTTTCCTCTCTCATATTCCTGTTCCCAAATTTTACCATCTCTATGAACAGTTGCCCTAAGGTGGTCAGAAAGTGCATTTACAACAGAAACACCAACCCCATGAAGACCACCGGATACTTTATAGGAATCCTTATCAAATTTACCGCCAGCACCGATCTTGGTCATTACAACTTCCAAGGCTGAAACACCTTCTTTTTTATGTAGATCAACCGGTATACCCCGGCCATTATCTTTTGTGGTGATTGAATTGTCCTCATTTATCACTACACTTATTGTATCACAATAGCCACCCATGGCCTCATCAATAGAGTTATCCACTACTTCATATACCAAGTGGTGCAGCCCTCTTACCCCTATATCACCAATATACATTGATGGGCGCATACGTACATGTTCCATGCCCTCAAGGGCTTGGATACTATCGGCCGAATATTGTTCTTTTTTTGCTTCTTCGCTCATAAATTAATTTGTTGTAATCATTATAATTTTAGCAATCCCGCAAATATAAGCAATACCCTATGCAATATGGGTTTATGGGCCTTTTTAAACCATGAAGTTATCAACAAATATTGTGGAAAATATAGCCTACGGAATTTGGGTTTTTGATTGAAATTTTTATTACAAAAATCATCCGTTTTAAACACAAAGTTCAAAAAAAAAGAAGTGCTAAATGAATAGCACTTCTTAATGACTAATTATAATAAAAACTGAACCTCCCTAATAAAGGCAGATAAACAGAATTTTCATCTAGTTGTATTCAACGAATCACTTTTTATAGGCATCGTCATGCACGTTGGCTACGGCCCTTCCCGATGGATCATTCATGTTTTTGAAAGCTTCGTCCCATTCCAGAGCTATTTTTGTGCTACAAGCCACTGAAGGTTCCTGAGGCACACATAAAGCCGCTGCATCACTTGGAAAATGGGATTCGAATATAGAACGATAGTAAAATTCCTCTTTTGTTGTTGGTGTTTGCAACGGAAAACGGAAATTAGCATTCGCCAATTGTTCATCAGAAACCTCTGCTGCAACAACTTCTTTTAAGGTATCAATCCAACTATAACCTACTCCATCAGAGAATTGTTCTTTTTGCCTCCAAGTCACACTTTCTGGTAGCATATCCTCAAATGCCTTTCGCACCACCCATTTTTCCATTCGTTCCCCATTGATCATTTTATCTCTTGGGTTTATACGCATGGCGACATCCATGAATTCCTTATCCAAAAAAGGTACACGGCCTTCAATGCCCCATGCAGCCAATGACTTATTTGCCCGTAAACAATCGTACATATGTAATTTATCTAGCTTACGAACTGTCTCTTCATGAAAGTCTTTAGGACTTGGAGCTTTATGAAAATACAGGTAACCACCAAACAATTCGTCTGCACCCTCCCCAGAAAGCACCATCTTTATTCCCATAGACTTGATTACCCTCGCCATGAGATACATGGGTGTAGATGCTCTAATAGTTGTTATATCATAGGTTTCAAGGTTGTAAACGACATCTTTAATGGCATCAAGTCCTTCTTGGATGGTAAACTTAATCTCATGGTGTACCGTACCTATATGGTCAGCAACTATTTGGGCGGCTGCCAAATCAGGCGAACCTTCCAATCCTACCGAGAAGGAATGCAATTGAGGCCACCATGCATCTTTGGTGTCACCAGATTCCACTCTTTTTTGGGCATATTTTTTAGCTATTGCTGAAGTTACAGAAGAATCAAGTCCACCAGAAAGTAAAACCCCATAAGGAACATCAGACATTAATTGCCTGTGAACGGCAGCTTCCAAGGCTTCTTTAATTTCCTGAATACTGGTCTCATTTTCCTTAACCACATCATAATCCATCCAATCCCTGGAATACCATTTCTTTAATTCTCCATCACTACTATGTAAATAATGTCCTGGAGGGAATAATTCTATCTTAGTACAGGTACCTTCCAAAGCCTTTAATTCGGAGGCCACATAAAAAGTGCCATTTTGGTCCCAACCCATATATAAGGGGATAATCCCCATATGGTCACGTGCAATAAAATATTCATCTTTCTCGGCATCATAGATAGCAAAGCCGAAAATACCGTTCATCTCATCTAAAAATTCAACGCCCTTTTCTTTGTACAGTGCGAGAATTACTTCACAATCAGACTCTGTCTGGAAATTATACTTGCCTTCAAATTGCTTTCGTAATTCTCTATGATTATATATTTCACCATTTGCAGCCAAAACCAATTTACCATCTTCACTAAAAAGAGGTTGTTTTCCCGAAGCCGGATCAACAATAGCCAATCTTTCATGGGCCAAAATGGCTTTTTCATCGGCGTAAATACCGCTCCAATCAGGTCCTCTATGCCTTACTTTTTTGGACATTTCCAATAATTGAGGCC
>CAZYQR010000227.1:0-4941 GCA_964649755.1 uncultured Maribacter sp.
AATGGTCTCTTTACCATTTTCGTCGATTATTTCAATGGTCTTATGTTCATCGCTATCACTATCAGCATGTACCCATATAGTTTTATCTGAATCTTTATGAAGGTCAAAATGCACATCTTTATCTTCATGAATTTCCATCAACCCTGCATTTCCCATAGACATTGAATTGGTATCTTCATCATAGATAATATGAATTGGGTCAATAGGGTCATCACCATTATTGAAGTTTGATGAACTTCTCATTGTTTTACCGTTATCTTTTTTAGTGGCAAAGTCAATCGAAATATCCGTAATTTCTTTTTTTGAGTTATGTACTACGGTATATGAAAAGTCAACTCCTTTTTTGGCAAGGTCTTTCTTTATCTCGCTTAATTCCTTGTCAGTGGTATTCTTATCAATTGTAATTTCAATCACCTTCGATGCTTGTTCGTAATTTAAAACCGCATTAAATTCTGAATCTATAGGGATATAAATATCCTTGGTATTGAAACTGACTAGAAAAACGGCTAAGGCCGGCAAGATTAATGCAATCTTTAAAATGTTTCTTTTGTTTGATTTTGATTTGTTTAGCATAACTATTCGCTTTTTGATTAATGAATTATAAAAATTATTGACAATCGGGGGACAAAATTGATTACCCGAAACTTTTAGTAAAGTGTATTGATATTTCTTGATTGATGGCACTTCCTTGGTTGCACAATCATCTGCTAAAAATTCAAGATTTTGTTTTATGTTGTTTTGATATAACCAACTAAATGGGTTCATCCAGGTGCATATCGCAATTAAATGGGATAGAATTACATCTATAGAATGCCATTGCGAACTATGGGCCTTTTCGTGTTTTATGATAGCAGATAATTCACTGGTCGAATACAGTGTCGGGTTATAGAAAATGTGATTGAAAAAAGAAAATGGAGCAATATTTTTATGGGTTTCCACATAATAGAATTTCCCTTGCTTAGCTACTTTATTGCTCCTTACCAGTTTAATTAGTGAAATGATCTGAACAATGAATTTCGTTGTAAAAATGAGTAATCCCGCAATATATAGCACAAATAGCAAAGCAATCCAATTAAATTCCTGAACCGCGCTGGTTGCTTTGACCAGAGCCGTATCATTGGTAACAAAATTTAAGGGAGTTGCCGAAATTTCAACATAATTCGTGATGGTTACGAAGGGGAGGAGTAGGGCTGTTAATATGCCGACCATCAAGAAATGGCGATTTATTGAGAAAAATGTTTCTCTTTTTAAAAATACCTGATAGGCTAAATAGAAAATAGCAAGAATACCAGATACTTTTAAAAGATAGATTAATAGTGTTTCCATTATTTCTTCTTTTCAATAAGGTTGATAATTTCCCTTAACTCGTCTACAGATATTTTTTCTTCCTTGGCAAAAAATGAGACCATGCTTTTATAGGAATTATCAAAATACTCGACCATTTTGGAATTCACGAATCGCTTACGATAGTCTTCAAGAGAGACCAATGGGTAATATCTATGGGTATTGCCAAAAGCTTCATAGGCCACATATTTTTTTTCTTCAAGATTACGCACAATAGTCGATAACGTATTATAATGCGGTTTATCTCCCGTAAGTTCTGCCAGTATTTCTTTTACAAACGCTTTTTTAAGGCGCCAAAGAATAATCATGATTTCTTCTTCTTTATTGGTCAATTTTTGCATTTGTCCTTTAATTTTTCTCAAACATATTG
Organism: uncultured Maribacter sp.; assembly: GCA_964649755.1. Lineage (GTDB taxonomy): Bacteria > Bacteroidota > Bacteroidia > Flavobacteriales > Flavobacteriaceae > Maribacter_A. The sequence continues at coordinate 1,715 of CAZYQR010000227.1, forward strand.
TATATAAAATCTTTAAACAACTATTTTAATAGTTATTTAACTATAAATGTAGTTAAAAGGATTGTTCAAATGTCTCCCTTAGGTTATGAAAACGGAAATCTTGGCATATATTTGTTAAACCCGCTTTATGCATTAGGGAATAGTGATGAGGGTTGAAAATACAATATAATAGGGTATTTTCTAAGTTTCAGCATAGCACCGCTACGGTGAAACTTAAAAATGTAGCTAAGCATACTATTTTGAAGTAGTTTCTGGCCGTAATAGATTTTTTAATGCATAAAGCGGGTTAAAAGCAAATTAATGCAAAACATTCTTTTTATTGTACTTGGCCTTACCATATTGATTGCTGGGGGTAATTGGCTCTTAAAATCTGCAGTTGCTTTATCCCTCAGATTAAATATCCCGAAAATTGTGATTGGGATGACCATAGTGTCCTTTGCAACTTCTACCCCCGAACTTATTGTGAGTATAACTGCGGCTTTGGAGGGCCATCCTGATTTAGCTTTGGCGAATGTCGTTGGCTCTAATATTGCAAACTTGGGTTTGGTGCTGGCGGTAATTTTGCTTTTAGGAAGTATTGAAGTACGGAGAAGTTTTTATATAACAGATTGGCCAATGATGATGCTGGCATCGCTAGTATTTTTTGGATTTATCTTTTTCGATGGAAAATTGGTGCGGTACGAAGGTATTATTATGGTTGTTTTACTATTTCTTTTTCTTATCTATTTATTGAAATTCCAAAAATCAGCAGTTGTCGAAGAAGTCCATGAAGATGATATTCCGCTACCCCTTTATAAAGCTATACTATTTTTGGGATTGGGAGGCGCTGCCCTTTGGGGCGGTTCAGAACTTCTTATTAGCGGCGCTGTGGGAATGGCCAATAATTATGGCGTAAGTGAGCGGATTATTGGTATTACCGTGGTTTCTGTTGGTACAAGTATTCCTGAATTCGCAGCTTCGATTATCGCTATAATAAAGAAAGAGAAGGCCATATCATTGGGTAATTTAATAGGCTCAAATATATTCAACCTCATGGCAGTATTGGGAGTAACCTCAATGATAACGCCAATTACCGTAATAGACCAAGGATTGTTGAGTAGTGATATCTTCTGGATGTTGGGTATTTCGTTCTTGATCTTCCCTTTGGTGTTCTTTCCAAAAGGACTTCGTTTAGGATGGCGGGATGGTATAGTTCTTGTGGCCGTTTATGTGACCTTTCTGTACTTTACGATTAAATAAAACCATGTGTCAATAATGGCTGCCAATTTTCTAAAAAACATATTGATATTTTGTCTTTTCACAACGACATCAATTTTTTCCCAAGATGAATTTATTACAGGCCAGCTCTTGGATAGTGAGAATGGTGAACCGATAGTTTTCGCTACAATTAGGGTTAAGGATAAAGCTATTGGAGTTATTTCAAATTTGGATGGGAGTTTTAGGGTTCCTGAAAGATTTAAGGATTTTGGGAGTATTTTGGAAATATCCTCATTGGGCTACGTTTCTAAGGATATATTGCTTTTTGAGCTTGCAAAAAATAAAACAAATAGTATTAGGTTAGTACCTGCAGTAGAGCTTTTAGATGAAGTGGTTGTGCTAGGTTATAAGAAAACTCGGCAACGATCTGAAGTTGATAAAAAAATTGGGGCAACCCGAATTGTGAAGAGGGCTATTAAAAATATCCCTCTGAATTACCCAATAACTCCCTATACTGCTGTAGGATATTATCGTGACTTTCAAAGGAGTGATAAAAAATACATAAACCTAAATGAGGCATTATTTGAAGTTTGGGACCAAGGTTTCGGGGCATTGGACTACGAAACCACGAAAGTTAGAATCTTCGAATACAAAAGGAATCTTGATTTCCCCATTGACTCCATTACCGAAAAACCCTATGATTACAAAAGCAGGAATAAAACCATTCCTGGAGCATATCTGGATAATCATGGGGGTAATGAATTTACGATTTTACGCATTCACGATGCCTTAAGAAATAATTCAATGGCCGCTTTTGATTATGTAAATGTGTTTAGAACTGACTTTCTAAAAAACCATTATTTTAAAAAAGAGGAGGAAGTAATATTAAATAATAAAAAGCTATATAAAATTTCCTTCAAAAAGAAGATAGGTCCAGTTGAAGTAAAAGGAAATTTGCTCATTTCAAAAGAAAGCTTTGCGATTTATAAAATGGAGTATACCATGAGAAGTGGTTATAGGAAAAAATTAAAACATAGTCGGCGGTATTATAAAAATAGATCCAAGAAATTACTGTTCTCGGTAGTTGTTGGTTATGCTCCTTTAGATGGGTTGATGTATCCAAATTATCATTCTATGAAAAATACGTTTAGAGTTAATGATCCGCCAAAGTTTAAAGTGAATCTGGTGGAATATAGTTCGGCAAAAAAAAACTTTATAATTTCCTTTAACAATAGCGCAAATGAAAAAGATGTTTTGAAAAAGTCGAATTATAAACTGAAATTCAAAGGCAAGAGATTAAATATCCATAAAATAGTTCATATTGATGATCAAGTGATTTTGTTCCCTAATCCAAAAATCGCAAAATCGATGTTCGAGGAAATATCCCAAGCTGAAAGAAATCATAAAGAGGTCACTAATCTTTTTAATATTCGAATAGAAGACATTAGGGATTTAAAAGGTAATTATATTAATGAACCCTTCTATAGAGAGGTAAAGCAGTACCGAGAGTTTTTTGTTCAGCGTATTGTAACCAAGCCTGGAGCCGCACCAAAAGATAGTTTATATATGAATAAGAATTCACCTATTTTTAAGGAGCAACCTACCTCTAGACCAAAGAATTTTTCAGATTATTGGATGAATACACCATTACCAAATATTGAGGAATAGAAAAAGCCCTGACAATTAAGTAAGGGCTTTTTAACTATATAAACAATTAATTAAATTCCAGTCATTAAACCTTGGCAGACTTAACAGTTTTGATGATTCTACCTGCAATTTTGTATGGATCACCGTTAGAAGCAGGTCTTCTGTCCTCTAACCATCCTTTCCAACCTTTTTCTACAGTAATGATGGGGATTCTTATTGATGCGCCTCTATCTGAAATGCCATAAGAGAAATCAGATACGTGGGCAGTTTCATGTAATCCTGTTAAACGCTCATCATTAAATTCTCCATATACATCCATATGTTCATTAGTAACTGGTCTAAATGCTTCACATATTTTTTCATATATTTCTTGAGAACCACAA